>JAPLEB010000059.1 GCA_026391555.1 Bacteroidia bacterium
GGTCACACTATTATTATAATAAAGATTAGGAAAAAAGTTGTTAAGGTTTACATTTGAACTCAGAGTGCCATAAGTAGTTGAAATTACAATATCCGAATTACGTTCACAGCCGGTTAAAAAAGCAGCTTCTCCAATTGCGCATTGCAAATTCCCGACTTCTGTTCGGTTTTCTCTGTTGGAATATTCACCAACTACTATTTTAGGGCCTTTTCTGTCATAACTATCGTAACGGGTGGATAACTTTAGTAATTCGTCAAAAGTCCTAAAAAAATGCTCGTCAATTATGTCTGCTTTCTGGTTGCCCAGGATACCATTAATAATTAAATTCATATCAGGATAGGCCTTTTTAATTGCATTATAGAATAAAGCATATCGTTCCATATAACCTTTTTGAACTCCCTTTTCATTACCGACTTCAATATATTTGAGGTTATATGGTGCGGGATGGCCATTTGCAGCTCGCAGCTTCCCCCATTTATTGGTCTGTGCGTCACCATTCGCATACTCAATTAAATCCAATACTTCCTGAATAAATGGCTGTATTTTATCCATCTGGGCAGTGTCAGAATCTTCAGCGTTTAACCCCGAATTACAACAATATATCGGCTCAGCTCCACAGTCTTCGCACATTTGTAACATATCGTCCAAACCAAATTGCTGACTATTGTGATAACCCCAGCGCTGCTCATATACCCCGGGTCTTTGCTCAATTGGGCCAATGGCATTTTTCCAGTTCCAGCCACCTTCAACACTTGAATGTTCCACATCACATCCTCCCGGGAAACGGATGAGTTTTGGATTTAGTGCAGCCTGCAAATTTGCTAAATCAAGTCGCATACCATTGGGCCGGTCTTTATAGGTTGGTGGCATAACCCTGACCACGTCAAAATATAGAGAACCGGTGGTGGAACCATATATTACAAAACGGTTGTTCCCTCCTATGCCATCAGTCATATTTCTATCAGCCGAAATATCGTTTGTTACCAGGTCGCAAGTAAATTTCTGCCAGCTGGTGGTGGGAGTAAAAATATCTGAAGAAGCATAAACCTTGCCCTCATTGCTCTCAAGTTTTACAGTAATTGTCCCATTAAAATTGGCATCTTTCCTGGCAAAAAAAGATACTTTATACATCGTATTATTATCTAATCTGATACCCCAATAACCTGCATTAGCTGCGCCAACACTTCCGGAACTGACTGAGGTAATATCTAATTTAAGACAATGAAATTGGTTACTGTTTAACTGACCAGTTTGACCAGATGTTTGCGCGTATAAAGCTCCGTGGGATGATCCCTGTGGATTAAACATAAAATCGCGGCGCAATGTAGCTCCTCTGACTGACCCAGGATTAACTAATGACCAGCCATCAAGTGGATTATTATCCTCAAATGAATAATTATTGATTAACTGGGCATAGAATCCGCCATCTACGCCGCGACCAATTTCTTCAAATAACTCGCCGTTATATAGGATTGGACTAATCGCATGACCTGGTTTTGAAAGGTCAATTGTTAATGTTGAACTGGTACCTTGAGCCTGTACCCCGATTACTCCAATACTCCAAACGATAATTAATGCTAAAACCGTCAGAAGTCTGTTTAGAAATCTGATCCCATCATAAACACCAAGACTTAATTTTTTATTCATGGTTCTTTTTTATTAAGTTAATATATTGATATTAGGAAACCCAAATAAATCGGTAACGCTTTTTTGTTCATTGATTTTTGGTATCTATACTTGTTTTAAAATTGATGCTCTCGTACTTTCCGGATTATCTTTTATAAACCTATTTGCATTTAAATAATCTATACGACGCTTATTAAAACAAAGCTATTGTGTAAGAATCTCTTAAAAAACTACGTCATTTTCAAATTATGACACTCTATTTGCATAATTAAATCGATTTAGGTATCTTTCTGAACAATATTAATGTAGAATTATGGAACCTAAGCTCGAAAAAATATTCCCGGGAATTTCTTCTTCAATTGCAGTAAAAAGAGAAATTACTCCATATATGGATTACCCATGGCATTATCATCCGGAGTTTGAAATTATTTTTGTGGAAAAAAGCTATGGCATCCGGTTAATGGGGAATCATATTGGAAATTTCTGCGATGGAGATTTAATGTTTATCAGTCCTAATCTGCCGCATGTCTGGAAAAATGATAAGGATTTTTACCAGGATAACAAAGACCTTTTAGTTGATGTATATGTTATTCAATTCCGTGAGGATGCTCTCAGAGAAGGTTTTTTTGATCTTCCGGAGTTTGCTCATATTAAAAAACTTTTTGTACTTGGACAACAAGGATTGTTAGTCCGTGGAAACGATCACAGGAAAATATCAGAGTTAATAAAAGCTGTGTATAGTTCTTCCGGGATTGAACGTCTGATCCTCTTTTTAAGAACCCTTGAAACAATTGCTAATACACCAGATTATGATTTGCTTTCAAGTCTGGGCTACACAAATTCTTTTAACCTTGCTGATTCGGAAAAAATAAATAAAGTTATGAACTTCTTAATGGACAATTATACCAGTGAAATTAAACTGGAAGAGATTGCCGGTCTGGTTAACCTTAATAAATCCTCCTTTTGCAGATATTTTAAATACAGAACCCATAAAACATGTTCTCAGTTTTTAAATGAAATCAGAATTGCTCATGCCTGTAAACTGCTGATAAACAAAAGTATGACAATCTCTGAAATTTGCTATGAAATAGGATATAACAATATCTCGCATTTTAATAGGCAGTTTAAACTTATTACCGGATTAACAGCCAAGGAATATGCAAAGAAATATTTGGGAAATGCATTCAAATAATACTGAGACTGGTTACATGAGTTGATCCCGTAAAAACCTGCAAAAGTATTCTTTCCCGTTTAAAGGTATTTGGACAGGACTGCTAACTTTTAGAAAGTTAAAAGAATTGAACCGAGGATCCATAAATATTATTGCTTATTTCCAAAAAGATCAATGACAGTCTTGGTCATTGCTTCAACGCACATTTAAAAGTCGGTGCAAAGTCGGGTGCAAATGATGAGTTATGAAGAGGAGGTAGATTCGTGCCCTTTTCAATATGATCGATGTACTTATTTTTATTTACTCCACCTAGTCAGAAAAGCGCTATCGGGACCTTTTCTTCGGTAAGCCCGTATTTTCCGAAATCTTCGGCTACAGTTAAAGTCTCGACCAGTTTAACATTATTTTCTCCAAGGATACTCTTCATTGATTTAATGCTTGTCATTACCAGATCAGGATTGTTGAATACAGGGGGCTTATCCGAATTATCAAACACCACAAGTGGCATTTTGCTTTCGGGAAGGCCAGCAGATATTGATGTTCCACGGGTAATATTTATTAATCATTATCAGGTCTGCCCAAAATAAGTAAAATCGAATAAAAAAGAGAGCGGTTGGAAAACCCGGCATTTACTGCTAAGTTTATTATCTCCCAAAAACCCACCGCTCATGAAGACAAATTTATCCATTTTCGCTCAAATAATCAGGCTAATTCCCCGAGATATTATTCACAAAAATGTTGATGAGCACGATTCTGACTTTAATTCTAAAGGAATAAATTCCTGGACACATCTTGTTTCAATGTTATATTGTCAGTTTGGTAATTGTCAGAGTATACGGGACATCAGTTTTGGATTAAGAAGCGCTACCGGTAACCTGAGCCACTTGGGAGTAAGCAGAGCCCCTTCAAAATCTTCTATAAGCTACATTAATGCTCACAGGGGCTGGACTTTTTTCCGTGATGTTTACTTCAGTCTTTTTAAAGAGTTTAAGGTAAAGGTTAATAGATTAAGGCTCAACAGGAAGCTCTTTATCCTTGATTCTACTCTGATCCCACTTTGTTTAAGTCTGTTTGATTGGACATATTACAGGAAAATGAAAGGTGCCATTAAAATACATACCATTCTTGATTACGATAGCTGTCTTCCTGTCTTTATACGAATGACCGATGGGAAGACCAGTGATATTGAAATCGCTGAAAAGCTGGCTTTCCCAAAAGGCAGCATACTGGCAATCGACAGAGGATATCTTGATTTTAATTTTCTTCGGGAATTGGACAGCAAACCAAAGGAAAGTATAAAAAAAGGTTACGTTTGGTAAAGGTAACTGATCCAGAAACCGGGGAGATAATCCCATTATTAACGAATAACTTCACCTGATTGTTAAGATTGATCTGTTTGAGTGGTTAAACCATCCATTTTTGCAGGATAAAGCACCACCCGGACAAATCCAGTTAGATTTGTTTTGAGAACCTGGATAGGGATCGTTTTACGATTTTAATAAATATAACAGTTAATTGTCTGATAATCTGGATTAGAACTCAGAGTTATTATTTATCTTGGACAGCACTGATTTAATTAACAATACTGCTTTCTACCGGGACTCTGCCATCGCGCGACTGGAAACAAATACTTGTGCTAACAGCTAAAAGCCAAATTAATGTAACCGGACAGATTTAACTCATAACTAAAACTAGACAGCAGCATTGTTGAATGATCAATTATTAATAGATTTGTAAAAACATTTTAAATGGACCAATCAGAGATTAAAAATATAATCTTGAGTCACTTAAAAGGGTTTGACCCGATTAAGGTTGGTATCTTTGGATCTTTTGCCAGAGGAGATAATAATAAAGGTAGCGATATCGATATCTTAGTTGAGTTCAAAGAGGCTCCTTCTTTGTTGACACTTATTAAATTAGAAAATGACCTTTCCGAAATTCTTGGTGTCAAGGTTGACCTAGTGACAACTGGCGCTTTGAAAAATAAGAGAATCAAGAAAAGCATTAAGAAAGACCTCATTAACATATTGTAATGATTAAGGACGATCTCGCTTACATAGAGCATATTATTGATTGTATCAGAAAAATCAATGAGTTTAGTAACGGACTGTCTTTGAAAGAATTTAAGACAAATGAGATGGTTCAGGATGCCATCATCAGAAATATTGAGATAATTGGCGAGGCTTCAAAAAAAATCTCTAAAGACACAAAACAAACCTATTATAAGATCCCCTGGAAAGAGATTGCTGGTATGCGGGACAAACTTATCCATGACTATTTAGGTGTCGATGTTACTGTTGTCTGGAAAACTATCCATCAAGATATTCCTACACTTGAGAAACTTATCAGTGAGATAGAAAAATAATCTATACTTGTGCTAATAAAGAGGACTTCATGTGGCATAGCCTGTCCCACTTTGGCGGGATAGTGCCAAGCATACTGTTTTCTACAAAGCCAAAACCGTTTAAAACTTGCCCGGTCAACAATTTGATATTCCAACTGATCATCTGAAAGATTATACAAACTTTGAATAATAAGGGCTTTGAACAATACCAATAAAAAATGGTCGTCAAATAGCCCAAGTGAATTAATGTTTTTCATTTTGCTTATATTTATACTGTAAAACTAAGCAAATATATCTATTATAATATAGTTATGTTATTAACATTCAAATGGTTATATCAACAATAGCTTTTTAGAGATTCCCTTAAATATTAATGCACCAGATGGCTCAAAATAAAATCGGCCGACATAAGATTAATCTCAGACATTGAAGGAGAAATATTTTCACCCTTAAAACTATGACCGGCACCTTTAACAGTAATCAGTTTTGCATCGGCGCCGTTTTGTTTTGCAACTGAGATGAAGTAGGTTGACAGGCTATAAGGTAATACTTCATCGCTATCGCCATGCAATAACAGTATTGGTGGACTATTCTTTGTCAGGTATTCAGCCGGGCTGACTAAACGTGCCAGTTCCTTTTTTTCATCAAATAATCCTCCAAACATCGGGATAAGTCGTTGAGGATTTTCAAAATTTGACCCTTTTAGAAGTTCAGAATGCATAAAAGAAGTTAAGGGGAAATAGGATGCTACGCATTTAAAGTGTGGATCAAACGATTTCAATTCCGGATCGCCCATGAAATCTTCATTATGCCCCAGGGCTGTCATGAGGCTTAGGTGCCCACCGGCTGAACCGCCCCAAACGCCCATGTAACTTGGATCCAATCCATATTTCATGGCGTTTTTTATTAGAAACCGTGCTGCATCCTTACAGTCAACAACACAATCGAAAACAGTTGAGGTATCTGGTCGTGTCAGGCGATATTCAATTGCCGCACAGGCTATACCGTTTTCTGTCAGAGTTTTAAGCGTACCTAGAAAAACCTGATTTAATACGGAGTATTTGTCACCTTTGCCCCAACCACCGCCGTGGGTGTAAATCATCACCGGTGCCTTTTCATATTTTTTTTCTCCGGGCAAAAAAAGGATCATGTCCAGATTTTCGCCATTTACCGTTTTGTAAACTATATTTCGCTCACATTTAAACTGTTCCAGAATCTTTTCATATCTGTCGGCATTGTTGATATTTTGGGAGAACAGGATTCCCATGTTTGTTGACACCACCAAGATGATCAAAACATTCATTTTGATGATGGTTTTTTTTGATAAAGAGTGAATGATTTTCATAATTTGGCTTTAGATGAAATATTTTTCTATTTTTTCTTTTCCCAACGGAATGTTTCATTTTGTGGGTCACAGATTAGTCTCAGTGTTTCTTTGTCTGTTGCCGGTTTTAAGGGACTTTGAGGGATTTGTTTTCTCATTTTATTCATTGCTTCAAGGTAAGCCGGCTTTGATGCCAGGTTATTCCATTCATTCGGATCATTCTTAATGTCGTATAGTTCCTCACCATCTTTTCCATAACTAATATATCTCCATTCTGAGTTTACAGCCGAAAAATTGGTGCTGCTAAATGAAGTCACAACGGTACGATCGTCATTTTTTAAAGGTTTTTTCAACACCGGGACCAGGCTAATGCCATCTAGTTTAATTTTCGTGGAAATTCCGGCAAGCTCAAGAAGTGTCGGATAGGTATCGATAGTGCTAACGGCGCCATAGTGATTACCGCCATGAGGTATTCCGGGCCCGGCAATAAAATACGGAATATTTGTTGTACGTTGCCATAAGGTATGTTTTGCATAGTGTTTTTTCTCGCCCAAATGATACCCGTTATCACTCCACAAAACTATAATGGTATTTTCCTGGTAGCCTCCTTTTTCCAGGGCTGCCAATATCTTCCCGACCATTGCATCGGCATAACTGCATGCTGCAAGATAGGCTTGCACAATTCGTTCGCGTGGTTTATCAAGTCCTGAAAGTTTACTATACTTTTTGTTCCATTCACTCATCATCCTATTTCTTGCCACTTCAGGTACATCATCCAGATCATCTTCTTTTACAATAGGAAGTTGAATCTTCTCCAAAGGATACAAATCGAAATATTTTTTAGGAACATAATTAGCTTTATGAGGGGCATAACTGCCCACGGTCATCAGGAAGGGTTTGCTATGTTTCCCGGACAGATATTCTGCAGCCCAATTAAAACACTTTGTATCAGCCATTTCTTCTTCCAGTTCGTTCGGCAGTGCTACAAAATCAAAGTTACTATAGTTCATCACTTTTGCCACATCGGTAACCGGAATTTGCTTTGGGGTTGCCTTATTTTCTGAGGACCAGCTATTTAAGCCCCATCCTTTCTTTTTTTCGTTTGGGTTCCAGTGATAGTAATAATCATAAGCAGCAAGATCCAGATAACCAGGCATATGATGGAACACTTTTCCCCCTCCGACGACTTCATAGCCGCTATTATTAAACATCTTTGGCAAGGTCACCAACTCGGGGTAATCGTACAGAAACACCTCATCTGCATAGCAACCGGTAGTTGCAGGGTATAGTCCGGTCAATATTGCAGTCCGCGATGGGGTACTGAAATGTGCAGGTGTCTGAGCGTTGTGAAAAGTAACACCCATTTTCGCCAATTTATCCAGGTTTGGGGTTTTAACCTGCCTATTTCCCATGGGGCCCACCCAATCGTTCCAATCGTCAACAGCGATAATAACTATGTTCGGTTTATCCTGAGAATAACCAGATGTGATTTTGAAAAATGCAAAGATTGCACTTAAAGCAAACACTGACTTTTTCATTTAAAGATCAATTTTAATATAAACAATAGAACCTTTTCTTATTCATTGATTTTTTAACATGGTCTTTTCCTTAACAAAAACTTGTTCAAAGCTTTGTCTCACTTGGCATATTTAATTATTGCGTAATGTAAAAATGTAAGGTCAGGCAATACAATTTTTAGTTATTTATTAAAATTAGGATAGTTATTATTTTAGTGTATTAAATTCACCAAAAGGACGGTACGGGAATTTTTTCAATTCTCTCGACAATAACTCTTGAAGTTGCTTGTCTGAAAGGCTGTTTTCCCCATAGATATTCTTTGTTTCATGAGGGTCGTTTTGCAAATCAAAAACCTGGTTCCGGTCAAAATAGAATCGATTGGCTTTGGCTGCCATCGATGCAAGCTGTTCATGCAGCATGAGGTAAGGTTGCTTCAAATGATCCTTCCCGAAGGTTTTCCCTTCTTTTATTTCCTGTTCAATTTTCTCAGGGTAACGTACTGCAATATATTTGTAACTATCGGTTTTAATGCCTCTGGCATAGCCCATTTCAAGTAATAAGGCATCGCGTACCGGTGCGTTGTCCCCTTTAAGTACATGTTTCAGGCTAACCCCGTCCATCTTCATTTTTTCAGGAATTTTAGCCTGGCAGACATCCAGAATGGTAGGCACATAATCGATACTCGCTACCACATGGTCATACTCCAGACCCGATTTTATCCCTTCTTTCCAGTTCATAATCAGGGGAAGATGAACTCCATTTTCGTACAGTGTGGTTTTGCCGCCGTTTAAAACGCCATTGTCAGAAGTAAAAATGATCAGTGTATTTTTATCTAACCCGGTCTCTTTCAGTTTTTTCATAATGGCTCCCACTGCATCATCCCACCAGATGGCTGTTATCGCATTATTAGGCAGATTAGGATTTTCTTCCTTCAATTTCTGAAACCGCTCTTTGACACTTTCTCTTGAAGGCATAACGTTAAAAGGGTTATCAACAAATCCTTCCCCGGTTAGCCGGATGTCATTGTCAAGCGAATTCTGGAACTTCCCATCAACCTTTTGTTCCGGTGCCGGACCATGAGGGTAGGTGGTGGCGACGTATAGAAAAAACGGTGTCTTTTTGGATGCCTGCATATCGATAAACTTCATTGCAGCATCTATGGTCCATTCAACATTATGGGTATTCAAATAGTCATTAAATAGTTCTCTTAAGTTTGCAGCATACACGCCATTAACATAGTCAAAACCAAATTTCGAAATTCTATTGCACCATACCTGATGATTGAATTTCATTTTTTCATTGGTTTCGGCATCGGTCCGCGGGTCTGAGTCCTTTGGATAAGTTTTTAATCCGTTTGCCTCCCATTGGTTGTTTGAACCTAACAAAAAATGATCAGCCAGGTGAAATTTACCGACAAAACCGGTGGTATAACCGTTGTCCCTAAGAATAGAAGCAACATTCATGTTGTCGTCTTCCAAAACCATAAAATTATTAATACAACTGGGCTTTCCTAAAGGGTACATATCCAAAAACTCTTTTGAATAGGAATGGTTATAGTACCTTCCGGTAAGAATGTTATACCTGGAAGGACTGCACACCGATGAAACAACATTCGCATTTGTAAATTTTATACCGGTTTTAGCCAGGTTGTCTATATTTGGTGTTTTTACCAGGCCCTCATAACAACCAACGGTATTTGTATTCTGGTCATCAGTTAAAATAAAAATAACATTTGGCCTTTTGGCCTGAGCAAATGGATTAAAAGCACCTAAAAACAGAGCTGACAATAATCCTTTTTGGTAATTATTCATAGTTTGGGTTGATTTAGTTTATGACACAAAACTTATAAACAGCTTATTAGCTGACGCATGGTTTTCCAAAAAATATTTTGCAGACCCAAAAATCTTCATGGATATGCATCTTGTCAGCCTAAGGGACCCATGCCGACCTGAGATATATCAGCAAAGAGAAACCTGTAAACTCTATTTCAGTAGCGATATGTCTATGCCTGCCACTAACTTTGACGAAGCAAAAATATACGAAATTTCAAGTTCCTTTCTATAAGGAACTTGAAATTTTTTTCGGGTGGAAGATGGGGCTCGAACCCACGACTTTCGGAACCACAATCCGACGTTCTAACCGACTGAACTACATCCACCGTATCAGGAGTGCAAAATAAGGTCAAAATTTCTATTTCACAAAATTTTAGTTTTACTTTCTCATGCTGCAGTCAATTACTATCTTTGGGCGGTTCATAAGAAAATGAACCTTCCTGCACAATTTATGAACCTAAAGAATGTTATCAGGAAGAATTTATTAAGTATTTGCTCTCGTTTGAAAAGGTTAAAATTCATAGACAATATTTCGGGGCTGCAACTTTTCCAGTTGATGAAGCCTGTTATTTTCCTTATTATCAGCATTGTTTTTACAAAGAGCCATCTTACCAGCCAGGACATTGGTCAGTGGGAAATGTTCATGTTCATTGCAGGGCTGATGACCTTTTTCTGGGTCACGGGAATAATTCAATCTCTTCTTCCCCTTTACCACAGGAATAAAACATACCGTAAATTAGGAGATAATGGGTCAACCAAATCGCCCGAAATATTTAATGCTTTTCTCTTATTGTGCTTTTTCAGTCTGCTCCTTTTTGTAATGGGTCATGCATTAAAAGGCTATTTTTCCGTTTTTCATAACAGAGGCAATGTGCCGTTTATTAATCTTTTATTATTGTACATACTCCTGAGTAGCCCTGTTTGTCTTATTGAATATATATATCTTCTTAATAACAGATCCTATCGTATTTTTCAATATGGTCTGTATACTTTTATTGCACAACTGGTCTTAATTATTTCACCTCTATTCTTTGGCAAAGACATAATCTGGTCAATTTACGGGTTGCTTGCCATAACTGCAATAAGATGGGTGTGGCTGATAGTATTATTAAGACGTTATACTGAAATGAAGATCTCGGCGGCGTTCATGAAAGAACATCTCTATCTCGGTACGCCCTTAATATTAACTACGCTTATCAGTGGCTCGGCTCAATATATCGATGGTGTTATTGTTGCAACTGTTTACAGGGACCCATCAATGTTTGCGTGGTTCCGTTATGGCGCTAAGGAATTCCCGCTTGTACTTATGCTGGCAAACGGACTCAGCAATGCAATGCTTTCTGAATTTTCAACAAGGGAACGGATGAAGGAATCGCTTGCAAAAATACGGGTTAAGTCAGAGCGGCTCATGCATCTTCTTTTCCCTGCTACAATGGTTATGATGCTTATTGCACGATGGATATATCCTGTCATGTTCAGAGCCGAATTTCATAAAAGTACCGGGATATTTCTTGTGTATTCATTGATGGTAATTCCAAGACTTGTTTTTCCGCAGACAATAATTGTAGGTAGAAAAAAAACGCACATAACCCTTATCGGTGCAATAATTGAATTGGCTATAAATGTTCCTTTAAGCCTCCTTCTGATAAAATTGGGTTATGGGCTTGTTGGTGTGGCCCTTTCAACATTTATTGCATATACAATCAACAATTTATTGCTGGTGGGATATCTTTGGGTAAAAATGAATATTAAACCAGCCGAATACATTCCTGTAAGACTTTATGCTTTTTATTCTGTTCTCATAGCCATTCTTTTCATCCTGATAGACCGCAGGATAATAGATATACATTAAACAGGCGACAGGCTTCAGTCATTCGGTTTCATGTTTTAAAATTCTGACTATATTTGCACTAAATTCTCAAGTACTGGTTGAGTAAATGAATAAATGTCTGTTTCTCAGATAATTAATAACATGCAGGTAATTGAGGTAATAACAAAACAAGATAAAAAGGAATTTATTAATTTCCCAAAAGGATTATACCGGGGGGATCCATTTTGGGTCTGCCAGCTTGATTCCGGAATTGAATCTGTTTTTAATCCCCAAAAGAATTATACTTTTAAACATGGTGAAGCAATCCGCTGGATTCTGAAAGATGATAATGATAGTACTATTGGTAGAATAGCAGCTTTTATCGATCGTTTAAGATCAGCTGCAAACAAACAGCCTACAGGAGGTATTGGTTTCTTTGAAGTTACAGAGAACAGAGAAGCTGCCTTTACTTTGTTTAATACAGCCAGAGAATGGCTGTCTGCGCGGGGAATGGAAGCAATGGATGGTCCGATAAACTTCGGTGAAAACGATAATAACTGGGGCCTGCTGGTAGAAGGGTTCATTCAACAGGGATTCGGAATGCCATACCATAAAAAGTACTACAGGGCGTATTTTGAAGAATACGGTTTTAAAAATTATTTTGAGCAATATTCTTATCACAGGGATGTAAGAGGAGCAGATAACGAGATAGTACAGTTTCCCGAACGAATCATGAAAATTGCCGGATGGCTCTCTAAAAGACCGGGTTATTCATTGCACCATTTTGAGTTCAGGAACAAAGAAAAGTTTGTAAATGATATTGTTGAAATCTACAACTCAACATGGTCGGTATTTAAAGAAGATTTTACACCTCTCGATCCAGTATTTCTTAAGGAGTCGCTTAAAAAGGCAAAAGTAATCGTTGATGAAGAATTAATCTGGTTTGCCTATTATAATGATAAACCCATTGCATTCTTTATCCTCTTTCCCGATCTGAACCAGATACTTAAGCATTTTGACGGGAAACTACATTTTTGGAATCTGATTCGGTTCGCATATTTTAAGGTGACACATACAATGACCAGGATGAGAGCCGTCGTTGGAGGAGTTCATCCGTCATATCAGAACAGTGGAGTTGAATCAGCGATCTTTCTGCAGCTTTACGAAGTATTTAAAAAGAAACCCTGGTTTAAAGAACTGGAACTTTCATGGGTAGGTGACTTTAATACTAAAATGATTGCAATTTATGAAGCCCTTGGCTCAACGAAAGCAAAAACGCACGTTACTTACAGATACATGATTAATGATAAACGTCCTTTCATAAGGTATAAGGACGAAATGGCTCAAAAACACAGTTTTAAGCAAGATCATTCACAACAGGATCAATAATTTCACAATTCCTTTTGTATTTTAAATAATGTTAATTAATTTTGCAAACCCTAATTAAGGGGGAATTTATTTGGATTATTAAGGATAAAAAATATAGAGAAATGAAAAATGGAATTCATCCGGTCAATTACAGGTTTGTGGTATTTCAGGATATGTCAAATGGAACTTCTTTTCTGAGTAAGTCAACGGCACCCTCTAAAGAGAACATTAAATGGGAAGATGGGAATGAATATCCGCTTCTCAAGCTTGAGATTTCCAATACATCTCATCCTTTCTATACCGGTAAAATGAAACTTGTTGACACAGCTGGCAGGGTTGATAAATTCAACACCCGCTACAAAGATCATGTTGTTAAAAAGAAATAATTATCAGAAGATATTTGTAGGGACATGCCACGGTATGTCCTTTTTTTTGTAATAATTATTCTGTGGCACAATCATTGCAAAGCCCTCTTTCGGAATGGATGTAAAAATTATATGTAAATTTGGCACACTCAATGAAGTAAAAAGTAAGTAGTAAGAAGGTTTTAAGTCCCTCTCCCCCGGGAGAGAGATTTAGGGTGAGGTGGATACTAAAGAGAGGGGCGATGGGTGGGTTAGATGGACGGAAAAAGACAAAAGTAAGGAGTAATACAATAGATGGAGAAGAAATTCAGGAAACCAGTTAACGAAATATTACTTCCGGATATCCTTGATGGAGAGGGAGATATAATCCCTATTATTGCCGACGGGGATGATGGTGAACTTGCGGATATTGAGGTTCCGGAAACTATTCCAATACTTTCACTCAGGAATACAGTTCTTTTCCCGGGTGTGGTTCTTCCGATTTCCATCGGTCGGCCCAGGTCAATTCAACTGATAAAAGATGCATACCGTAACGACAAAATAGTAGGTACAGTTGCACAAAAAGAACCTGATATTGAAAATCCAAATTTTCAGGACCTTCACTCTGTTGGCACTATTGGTCAGATTGTTAAGCTCCTTGAGATGCCCGATGGGTCGACAACAGCCATTATCCAGGGGCGTAAAAGAATGGTATTACAGGAACTTGTCTCCGATAATCCCTACTTTATTGCAAGGGTCAGAACAATACCTGAATTAAAACCGGAGATATTAAGTAATGATTTTGGCGCTATCGTGGGCTCTCTGAAAGATTTATCACTTAAGATTATTAAGATCAATCCGAATATCAGCCCTGAAGCCTCTTTTGCCATAAAAAACATCGAGAATAATACATACCTTATAAATTTCATTTGCTCCAATACCGATATTAAAGTTCAGGATAAACAAAAGCTATTGGAAATTAACAACTTGCGCGACAGGGGATTTATGCTGCTCGAGTTTCTTGTCCAGGAGATTCAGGTTCTGGAACTTAAGAATGAATTGCAATCAAAGGTTAAAAACGATCTCGATCAGCAACAACGTGAATTCCTTCTCCATCAGCAGATGAAGACCATTCAGAATGAGCTTGGAGGCAATCCTGTTGAAAAGGAGATTGAAGAATATAGAATAAAAGCTGAAGCTAAAAAATGGAATGATGATGTCAAAAAAGTATTCTATAAGGAGCTTGAGAAACTGCATCGTCTCAACCCTGCTGCTGCTGAGTATTCTGTCCAGGTAAACTATATTCAAACTCTTTTGGATCTGCCCTGGGACTTTTATACACAGGATAACCTCGATCTTAATAATGCACGACGGGTTCTCGACTGGGATCACTTCGGCCTCGATGAGGTTAAAGAGAGAATACTCGAACACCTTGCTGTTCTTAAGCTTAAGGGTGATTTGAAATCTCCTATTCTCTGCCTTTATGGTCCTCCCGGGGTAGGGAAAACTTCTCTTGGCAGGTCTGTTGCCAAAGCTCTCGACAGAAAGTATGTCAGAATGTCACTTGGAGGATTGCACGATGAAGCGGAGATTAGAGGTCATAGAAAAACATATATTGGAGCCATGCCGGGGCGGATAATACAGAATATTAAAAGAGCAGGCTCCTCAAATCCGGTTTTCATACTCGATGAGATAGACAAAGTGGGGCAGGATTTCAGGGGCGACCCTTCTTCTGCATTACTGGAAGTTCTTGATCCGGAACAGAATAGCACTTTCTTCGACAACTTTCTTGAAATGGAATACGATCTGTCGAAAGTGTTATTTATAGCAACTGCTAATAATCTTGCAACTATTAGTCCTGCACTCAGGGACAGAATGGAACTGATCGAAATAACAGGTTACCTTGTTGAGGAGAAACTTGAAATTGCAAACCGGCATCTTTTCCCAAAACAGCTTGAAAATCACGGCGTCAAACAGGATCAGATCACCATCGACAAGAAGGTGATGGAGATGCTTATCGAAAAATACACAAGAGAATCCGGTGTCAGGGAACTTGATAATCGTCTGGCAAAAATAATAAGGGTTACAGCAAAGAACATTGCTTCTGAAACAAAATATGATCATGCTCTTTCACAATCAGCTTTGTATGAGATGTTAGGCCCTCCAAAATATACCCGCGACCTTTATACCGGGAATGACCAGGCAGGCGTTGTTACAGGCCTTGCATGGACTGCCGCAGGAGGTGAGATATTGTTTGTAGAAACCAGTCTGAGCAAAGGAACCGGCAAGCTGACTCTTACCGGTAACCTTGGAGAGGTGATGAAAGAATCGGCTATCATAGCCCTTGAATATCTGAAGTCAAATGTAGCAATGCTCGGCTTGCCTGATAATTTCTCTGAAAACTGGAATATTCATATTCATGTTCCCGAGGGTGCAATTCCAAAAGACGGACCATCTGCAGGAGTAACAATGGCAACTTCCATCGCCTCAGCGTTCACACAAAGGAAAGTCAAGAAATACCTCGCGATGACAGGTGAGATAACCCTGAGAGGAAAGGTTTTGCCTGTTGGGGGTATTAAAGAAAAAATTCTCGCGGCAAAACGTGCAAGCATAAAGGAGATAATCGTATCGTCAGAGAATAGAAAAGATGTAGAAAATATTAAAGAAATATATATCAGGGGATTAAAATTTCATTATGTTGAAACAATTATGGGTGTGCTTGAACTCGCATTGCTGAAACAGAAGGTCAGAAATCCCAAAAAAATATCATTCGAATGAAGAAAATAGCAGTTTTCCCCGGATCTTTTGATCCCTTCACAATCGGACATGAAGCAATTGTCAGAAGAGCATTGAGCCTGTTTGACGAGATTATTATTTCTATTGGCGCCAATGCATTGAAAAAAAGTTTCTATCCCCTTGAAACAAGGGAAGAGATGATAACGAAAGTCTTTCATAATGAAAAAAGAGTAAGGGTTGATCATTATGAAGGGCTTACTGTTGATTATTGTAAAAAAAATGGCGCCGGTTACCTCCTGAGGGGTCTGAGAACAGCTGCTGATTTTGAATTTGAAAGAGCTATTGCCCAGGTAAACAAAGCTATGGCGCCAGGCATCGAATCGGTTTTTCTACTTACAATACCTGAACATACACCTATTAATTCATCTATTGTTCGCGATATTATAAGAAGCGGCGGGGATGCTTCAATGTTCGTTCCTGCAGCAATTGATCTTAAAGATTATAAAGGGTTTGAGGATTAGAACATCAGGTTCTGAGAATTGACGAGTTGATGAGTTCCATCAACGATAACCATGCATTGCATTTAATCTTATTCAATTCGTCGGGGAAAAGCCATTCAACTTTCGTAATACCCTCATCAGTTTGAGGTTCTGTAACCATTTCCCCATCATATTGCATCAGGAACCAGTTTGTTTTCTTGAGGTAAGAAATTCCTTCCCAGCTATATGTATGGTAACTGGGGCATATTGGTTTGACGATAGTGTGGCCAACAATCCCGCACTCTTCACTTACTTCCCTTAAAGCACATACTTCCGGTTCTTCACCCGGTTCAATATGACCCTTGGGAAGATCGAGTTTCCCCTTCTTTTCAATAAAAAGGTATCTGCCTGAGGTGTGTCTTACCAATCCGCCTGCAGCACCCACTTCCGTAAAATAGATTCTGAATATCTTCCATAGATGCTTAATGTCAGTTGCGTAAATATTGATGGCGGAGATGTTTTTATCTGACTGAAAATCTGATATTATTTTATAAAGTTCTTTGGTATCATAGAATTTATGGAATAAGCCGTATTTTTGTAACCGGTCAGGTTCAGGGCTTATCATTATGAATCTGTTTTCAAAATGGACTTTATACATATTCTTATGGAGAATTATGCAAAAAAAACTGCTGAATATCTTTTACAAATTAAAGCAATTAAATTACAACCATCAAATCCTTTTACCTGGGCGTCGGGATGGAAGTCCCCAATCTATTGCGATAACCGCAAAACACTTTCATTTCCTGAGGTGAGGTCATTTATCCGCGATTCATTTGCAGCTATGGTAAGGGAGCTCTATCCTGAGGCTGAAATGATTGCCGGCGTTGCAACAGGAGCAATTGCCCATGGTTCCATTGCAGCCGATAAACTTGGATTGCCATTTATTTATGTGAGATCAGAAGCAAAGGAACATGGCTTGGGGAACCAGATTGAAGGCTATTTCGTGCCGGGGCAAAAAGTGGTAGTCATTGAGGACCTGGTATCTACGGGAGGCAGTAGCCTTAGTGCAGTTAGGGCGCTTAAGGAAGCCGGTTGTGAAGTTATGGGCATGCTTGCAATATTTACTTACGAATTTAAAAAAGCAACAGATGGATTTGCAGCTGAAAATTGCACTCTTCATACGTTAAGCAACTACTCGGTTCTTGTCGATACAGCTGTTAAATCGGGGTATATTGGTCAGGCTGAAGTTGAAACATTGAAAAAATGGAGAGACGATCCTTCAACCTGGGGAACGGAATAAGAATTTATTATGGATGATATATCATATTTTGAGAGCAGGTCAGGCAAGTTAACCTGCAATGCTGAAGAATTGTTTAATTTTGTGACTGATATCAGAAATTTTGAAAGGTTTATACCACAAGGGACCATCAATAACTGGCAGGCTGAAAAAGAATCGTGCAGCTTTAGCGTATCAATGCTTGGGACTGTGAGCTTAAGGCTTGCTGGAAAAGAGATGTATAAAAAAGTGGTTTTTAACGGAGACGCTCTGAAGAAGAATGACTTTTCCATTGTGTTGCAAATCTCTGATAACGGTAAAAATTCTGCAGAAGCAAAGGTTTCACTGAACGCAGCTCTTAATCCAATGCTGAAGATGATGGCAGCAAAACATTTAGATCAGTTTCTGGAAAGACTTATTAATGAATTGGAAAGATTCAGAAACTGGGAAGGTATTAAAGAATAAAATCGACCTCTTTAAAATAATACTCACTTATTTTACCGGCCCGTCTTTCAATCTGTAATTTTCCCTTATCATTTACAGATAATATACGTCCGGCGTAAATGCCATTCATATCTCTGAAATTATACCATTCATTCAAACGATAAAGTTGCGAAACATATTCATGTTTTATTTGGGCAAAATTTTCTGATATCAGTTGTTTATATCTTTTATCCAGATCAGAAGCCAATTGATTAAGACAGGTAGTGAGATCATAGCTCCTTCCTGTTATCAGACTAAGAGAAACCGGATTGGTGGCATCACTTAAAAACTTATCCTGATTAATATTAAGACCAATGCCTGCAATTGTATTTTCAATCTGATTGCCCATAATGGAGTTCTCAATTAAAATACCTGCTATTTTGTCATTGTTTACATAAATGTCATTCGGCCATTTTATTGTACAAACAGGAATGTATCTTTTTAAAAAATCACAAATCCCAAGCGAAACTGTCATTGAAATAAGAAACTGATCGGCAGGATTGATCATTGAAGGGAATAGTACAATACTGATCAGTAAGTTCTTACCATCTTCGCTTTCCCATCTGTTACCCGTCTGCCCCCTGCCTGCCGATTGATAATTGGTATAGACGATAGCCCCCTCAGTAAGGTCATTGTTTTTCAAAAGATCAGCAGCATGAGTATTTGTCGATGGCAGATTTTCAAGAAAAAATAAATTTGACCCTATTATCATGATTAGTAGAAAGTTAATTAATAAAAAATCATTTTATCCCTGTGTTCCTTATATGCAGGTTATATTGGCATTGAAATTGCAAAAGATGGTTACAGTTACAAAAATACAGATAAAAATGGTACTTTTGTGACTTGATATAATCTGATAAATATTGATGAAGAAAAAATCCGACGGAACGGAAGTCCTTTTAGGTAGCGTTATAAAAGGGATTTTTGAAAAGAAAGGACAGAATATTCTGAAAATTGATTTAAGGAAACTTGAAAACAGAATTACCGATTATTTTGTTATTTGTCATGCCTCTTCCGGAACTCAGGTCAGTGCAATTTGCGATTCAGTAGATGACATTGTGCGAAAAGAGGCAGGAGAAAAACCATTGCATATTGAAGGGCTCGACAATTGTTTTTGGGTGCTTCTGGATTATGGTAACGTAATCGTTCATGTTTTTCTCGAGGAGTACAGGAATTTTTATAGTCTGGAGTCGCTCTGGGCTGATGCGTCAATTGAAGCCATGGAAGATAAAATGCAGTAAGTTAAATATTTATGACAGAAAATACTAATAATAATCAGGAACCTGAAAAACTCCCCGATAGAAATTCTAAACCACGTTTTAATACCAACTGGATTTTTGCAATCCTTGCCGGATCTCTTATTCTTTTTTCATTATTCAGCGGTGGAAAAACAGTAGAGAAAGCCACAACGAGCCAGATAAAGGTGATGATCGCTAACCGCGACATTGAAAAAGTAAGTGTGGTTAATAAAGATTATGCTGAGATATACCTGAAAAAGGTGGCGCTTGAATCAGGAAGATATGCAAAACAGACAAAACCCGGAATTGGTTTCGGGATGTCATTACCAAAAGCAAACTTTACATACAATATAGGTGATATAAGCAGTTTTGAACCTTTCATCTTAGAGGCTCAAAAGAGTGAAGGATACACCGAGAAGGAGCTTATTTATCCTGATTATATAACACGTAAAAATTATATTGGTGACGCACTCTCATGGCTGCTATTTCCTGCATTATTAGTTATTCTTTGGCTGTTTCTTATGAAGCGGATGTCGGGCGGGGGAGCAGGAGGAGCAGGTATATTCAGTGTAGGTAAATCACGGGCACAGATTTTTGATAAGGATACGAATGTTAAATTAAACTTCAATGATGTTGCCGGTCTCGAAGAGGCCAAGACAGAGGTTATGGAAATCGTTGATTTTCTTAAGAATCCGAAAAAGTATACTCAGCTTGGAGGTAAAATTCCAAAAGGCGCTCTGTTGATAGGCCCTCCCGGAACGGGCAAAACAATGCTTGCCAAAGCTGTTGCCGGTGAAGCAAACGTACCTTTCTTTTCCATTTCCGGATCCGATTTTGTAGAAATGTTTGTCGGTGTCGGAGCTTCAAGAGTAAGGGACCTTTTCAAACAGGCAAAAGAAAAAGCTCCCTGTATTGTCTTTATTGATGAGATAGATGCAGTTGGTCGTGCAAGAGGGCGTAATGCAAATTTTGGGTCAAACGATGAGCGGGAAAACACACTTAACCAGCTCCTTACTGAGATGGACGGTTTTGGAACGAATATGGGTGTGATTATTCTTGCAGCCACTAACAGGGCTGATATACTTGACAGGGCTCTGATGAGGGCAGGCCGTTTTGACAGGCAGATTCATGTTGAACTTCCTGATATTATCGAAAGGGAAGCTATATTTAAAGTTCACCTTCGTCCGATTAAGATTGAAAAGGATTTTGATATAGGATTCATGGCAAAACAGACCCCAGGCTTTTCAGGCGCTGATATTGCTAATGTTTGTAACGAATCGGCCCTGATCGCGGCAAGGAAAAACAAAATTGTTGTTGAAAAGCAGGATTTTCTCGATGCTATCGACCGTATTGTTGGTGGTCTGGAAAGGAAAACCAAGATCATTTCACCTGTAGAGAAAAAGACAATTGCGTATCACGAAGCCGGTCATGCTACTGTAAGCTGGCACCTTGAACATGCAAGCCCACTGCTAAAAGTAACCATTATCCCGCGCGGAAGGGCACTCGGAGCTGCCTGGTATCTTCCTGAAGAAAGACAGCTTACCACACGCGAACAGATACTCGATGAACTGGCATATGCCCTTGGGGGCAGAGCTTCTGAAGAACTTATCTTCGGGAAAATTTCAACAGGCGCCCTGAATGACCTTGAGAAAATTACCAAACAGGCTTACGCAATGGTTTCGTTTTTTGGAATGAGCGAAAAAGTCGGGAACATAAGTTTTTATGATTCATCGGGGCAATCTGATTTCGGATTTACAAAACCATATAGTGAGAAGACAGCAGAGCTTATCGACCAGGAGGTTAACCTGATAATTGCAGAGTCGTATGTGAGAGCAAAGGAAGTTCTCAAAAACAATATGAAAGGACTTGCAGAACTTGCTGAGCTTCTTCTTGAAAAAGAGGTAATATTCAGCGAAGATCTTGAAAGGATTTTTGGTAAGAGAAAAGCTGAAGTGTTGAAGGAAGAAAGAGAAGCTGAAGCCAAAACTAAGCTTAAGGTTATGAAAAAGTCAAAAACACAAGCGTAATATA
Organism: Bacteroidia bacterium; assembly: GCA_026391555.1. Taxonomy (GTDB): domain Bacteria; phylum Bacteroidota; class Bacteroidia; order Bacteroidales; family VadinHA17; genus LD21. Next base: position 21,581 of record JAPLEB010000059.1, read on the forward strand.
CTGAAATTTTGAACAATTTTTTCAGACGAACTTTAACCGGAGCATGGATAGTGATATTCGTAATGGGAGGATTCTGGCTCCATCCAGTCTCCTTTTTTATGACCGGACTGGTAATGCTCGTAGGCACACAGTATGAGTATTATCTTATGATCAGGAACACCGGTGTTAGGCCACAACTTGTACCGGGCATTATTACAGGAATTACTGCATATATTATATCGACCCTGGTTGCTTCCGGAGTGATCCCAAAGAACTCCTTCCTTGTTCTGATACCAATGATGTTAATAATAATGGTCGTAGAGCTCTACAGTAAACAGGAGAAACCATTTGATTCGCTGGCGCATACCTTTTTTTCGGTGCTTTATACTGCAATCCCGTTTTCGATGATGCCATTTTCTGCATTCTCCAGAACAGGGCTCAGTTCATTACTTCCTCATGGCAACATCTCTTTTTCGCCCGGGATAATTATCGGGTTCTTTATTCTTATATGGGCAAATGATACCGGAGCGTACCTGACTGGTGTATCTTTCGGCCGTCACAGGCTGATGGAACGTATCTCACCTAAGAAAACATGGGAAGGTTTTTTTGGAGGTGTCATAATAGCTGCCCTTGTTGCCTGGTTGCTTTCTGGTTGGCTGGGTGTCGTTGATAAAACACAGTGGATAATTATTGCTGTAATTGTTTCGGTAGCAGGCACTTATGGCGACCTCGTCGAATCAATGCTGAAAAGAAGCATTGGCGTTAAGGATTCCGGAACAATCATGCCTGGTCACGGTGGATTTCTCGATCGCTTCGACAGTGCAATAATATCTTTCCCACTTGTGTATCTTTTTATTTCACTTTTTGGTTGATTAACAGGACTTGATTAATTTTATGCAAATTTTATAGAAATGAGTATCCATAAAGAAGGATATAAGATATTAGTTTTCGGGTTTCTGATCCTGCTTCTTGTCAATATCCTCATCATAATTTTCTGGGCTGATCAAACTTTTCTTAAATGGATTTTTATGATCTGCTCATTCATGCTTTATGTTTTTTTACTCTTTTTCTTCAGATGGCCCAAACGGACCCTTGAACCGGTTCGCGGACTGGTTTATGCACCTGCAGATGGTAAAGTAGTGGTAATTGAAGAAACCGTAGAGAATGAATATTTTAAAGACATTCGGTTACAGGTTTCAATTTTCATGTCACCTTTTAATGTGCACAGTAACAGGTATCCTGTTTCAGGGCATATCAAATATGTCAGGTACCATCCCGGGCACAATATGGTAGCATGGCATCCCAAATCTTCAGAACTAAATGAGAGGAGTACAATTGTTATTGAAACAAAAGAAGGAACGGAGATACTTATTAGGCAGATAGCCGGAGCAGTTGCGCGGAGGATTGTAACTTATGCGAAAGAGGATCAGGATGTTTTGCAGGGAGAAGAATTGGGGTTCATTAAATTTGGGTCGAGAGTTGATGTTTTTTTACCGGTTGGCACTGAAGTTGAGATTCCAATCCTTCAGCAGGTGAAGGCAAATAAAACTATCATAGCCAAAATCTGATCATAGAGATATTATGAGCCGGATAGATAACAAAATAATTGATGTTACCACGGATGTTAAATGGATTGGTGTGCTTGATTATGATATCCGGACATTCGATATTGTGATGCACACTGAACATGGAACAACTTATAACTCATATTTTATTAAGGCAGAGAAAAAAACAATAATTGAGGTTGCTAAAGAAAAGTTCAGTGAAGCTTACCTTAGTAAACTTAAGAAGGTCACCAATCCTGCAGATATTCAGTATATAATTCTTGATCATACTGAGCCCGACCATTCAGGAAGTTTAAGACTACTTCTGGAGTTGGCGCCTTCAGCTATAGTTGTTGGTAGTGGAAATGCGATCAGGTACCTTGAAGATATTGTTAATGTGCCCTTTAAATCGCTGATAGTAAAAGATGGTGACACACTCGACCTCGGTAATAAAACCCTCAGATTCATTTCTGCGCCGAACCTGCATTGGCCTGATTCAATCTATACTCTGCTGGTTGAGGACAAGGTTTTGTTCACATGCGATTCTTTTGGAGCACATTACTGTTCTTCCGAAATGTACAGCGACTTCAACGAAAACTATTCTGAAACATTTAAATTCTACTTTGATGTTATCCTGAAACCCTTTAGCAGGTTTATGCTAAAAGCAATTGATAAGATCAAACCTCTTGATATTGATTTTATCTGTCCGGGTCATGGGCCAATTCACCGTGAGAACCTCAGAAAAGCCATAGATTTTTCGGAAAAGTATGCCAGGCAGTATCTGCAACTTACTACGGAGAAAGATCAAAAAAACATACTTATTGTTTATGTATCAGCCTATGGTTATACAAAAACAGCAGCAGAATATATTGCTGAAGGGATACTTGAGACGGATGGCATTAAAGTAGATATTACCGACATTGAACATATTGCTTTAGATGAGTTAGAGTCAAAAATAGTACTGGCCGATGGCTTACTTGTCGGCTCTCCGACTATTAATCAGAATACGTTACTTCCTGTCTATAAGTTATTTGCTATTATTAATCCAATAAGAGACAAAGGTAAATCAGGTGGCGCTTTTGGATCGTTCGGGTGGAGCGGTGAGTCACCAAAGATCATTTTGGAGAACCTTCGTCTTCTTAAATTGAAGATATTTGAAGAGACTGCAGCCTTTAAATTTGCACCGGGTGGATCAAAAGAGGAATCCTTAAAAGATTTCGGAAGAAAATTTGCCCGCAAATTTTTGGAAGAATGTGGCAGTTAAAGAATTAATTAACTATTAAACTCATCAAAATAACAAATAATCGTTAGCGCGGATTTGAAATCCTCGCCAGCATTTGGGAGAGAGGAGGAAAACAAGGGGGTGAGTTCTGTTCCCTGGTACATATTTTTGTGGAATTCCAAAAATTTGAATTAGGTTTGTAGAAAGAAATGCCTTTTATAATGAAAGCAACGTTACGAAACATTCTTATCTTCTTTGGAATTTTGCTGCTTCTGGCTTGTGCCTGGTATTTCCGGAATATAGTCGTGTACATATTGGTTTCGGGTGTTCTATCTATTATGGGTCGACCACTTGTGGATCTGTTTTGCAGAATCCGCATAAAGAGATGGTTTTTCCCCCGATCACTCAGTGCACTGATCACCCTGTCAATAATCTGGGGAATGATCATACTGTTTTTTGTTATTTTCGTTCCTCTTGTTACCACACAGATAAACTATTTCTCGACCATCGACAGTGAGAAAATTGTTCAGATTGTTGAAGGTCCTATTAATAAGGTTGAGAATCTGTTCCGGGCTTTTAACAAGGAGATTACAACCGAACTATCTATTCAGGATTATATTGTCGGGAAGGTTTCAGGAGTGCTCAATATTAACATGATACAGAATTTTCTGGGTTCACTTATAGGTATTCTTGGCAATGTTCTGGTTGCGGTATTCTCAATTACATTTATCACATTTTTCTTTCTTAAGGACCAGCATTTGTTCTTCGAATCAATATTAATGTGGGCACCTGATAAATATGTTGGCAATGTAACCCGTGCTTTATATTCGATAAAAAAACTTCTTACAAGATACTTCATTGGGATTGTGATACAAAGCACCTGTATAATGGTTCTTGTTACTATCGGGATGACTATCGCAGGTATCGATTTTCAGCAGGCCCTGGTTATGGGGCTTATCCTCGGAATTTTAAATGTTATCCCATACGTCGGTCCGTGGCTTGGCTTGCTTATTGCACTTATTATGGGTGTTGCTTCACACATTAATCAGGATTTTACCACTGTCGTTGTCCCTCTCGTTACATATATGATAATAGTTGAAGCAATTACACATTTAATTGATAATGTTGTATTTCAGCCTGTCATTTTCTCAAATAGCGTTAAAGCTCATCCTCTGGAAATTTTCGTTGTTGTACTCGCAGCCGGATTTGCGGCAGGGATTCCGGGAATGATATTAGGGATCCCGGCTTATACAGTATTAAGGGTTTTTGCAAGGGAGTTCTTTTACAACTTTAAAGCAGTACAGAGGATCACTTCCAGCTTATCACCCGAAAACATGGATGACAAAATTCAAATTCCTGGCAGGGGAAAAGCGGACCCGGCTAATGAGGCCGATTCTTAACCTTTATTTTGCTTCAGCAAATTAAATAGCTCGTATAATCTTTTATAATATACTGAATAAATGAAACAGGATTTTCAGGTTTTAAATAATCTGTTTCGTTTTTATTACGATGGCTTCAGGAATATGTCAGCCTGGGGAAGAAAGGTTTGGATAATAATCATTATAAAGCTTTTTATTATGTTAGCCATCCTTAAGCTCTTCTTTTTCCCTGATTTTCTTCAGAAAAAATATGATAATGATAAACAGAGAAGTGAATACGTCCGGGATCAGTTAATTAATTCATCTGTCACCCATGATTGAAAATGTTGATCTGACACTGGTGGACTGGTCAAGAGCTCAATTTGCTCTGACTGCTATTTACCACTGGCTTTTTGTACCTCTTACGCTTGGATTATCTTTCATCCTTGCCATAATGGAGACTATCTATGTTAAGACCGGTAATGAGGAATGGAAACGTCTCACACGATTCTGGATGACTCTTTTTGGAATAAACTTCGCGATTGGTGTTGCAACCGGGATCATACTTGAATTTGAGTTTGGTACTAACTGGTCTAATTACTCATGGTTTGTAGGTGATATTTTCGGAGCCCCTCTGGCAATTGAAGGTATTCTAGCATTCTTCCTCGAATCAACTTTTGTGGCAGTAATGTTTTTCGGCTGGAATAAAGTGAGTAAAAAGTTTCATCTTACCTCAACCTGGCTTGTTGCTATCGGAGCCAACCTTTCAGCTCTATGGATACTTGTAGCCAATGCCTGGATGCAAAATCCTGTAGGAATGATATTCAATCCGGAGACAGCAAGAAATGAGATGATAAACTTCTGGGCTGTTCTTTTTAATCCTGTTGCAGTCGAAAAATTTCTACATACAATCTCTTCCGGGTTCGTGCTTGCATCAATGTTTGTTATGGGGATAAGTTCATGGTTTATGATTAAAAAACGGGAAGAGTTCATGGCTAAAAAAAGTATCCTCATTGCCGGGATATTCGGTCTTGCATCCTCTCTCTTCCTTGCATTTACCGGAGACTCTTCAGCCAGAACCATTGCAAAGGTTCAACCTGTTAAATTTGCTGCATTTGAAGCTTTGTCGGCAGGGAAGCAGAACGCCCCCCTGGTGGCCTTCGGTGTGCTGAAAAGATCGGGCGAAAGAATCGGCAATAAAGAGCTTCCTGGCTTTGTTTTCAAAATAGAGATTCCCGATCTGTTGTCGGTAATGACATCAGGTAGCAAAGATGCGTATGTTCCCGGATTGATTGACCTTGTAAGCGGGAACAAGGAATGGGGAATAATGTCTGTTGCAGAAAAAACGGAAAGGGGTAAGATTGCCCGGCAATCCTTAATGGATTATAAAAAGGCTAAAAATTGTAATGATAATGAGCAGGTTACAAGTTTATTGAAAAAATTCCAGGACAAAGACTTCAGAGATAATTATTTCAAATATTTTGGATATGCATTTATTAATTCACCAGAGGATGTAATTCCTGATGTTTATAGTGCATTTTATTCTTTTCATTTAATGGTTATCCTTGGTTTCCTTTTCCTATTGATTTTCACTCTTGCTCTAATATTTTTTTATAATGGAACAATCGGGTCACAAAGATGGTTTCTATGGGTTGTCCTTTTTTCTATTCCACTACCATATTTTGCCAGTGAGCTTGGATGGATTTTAACAGAGATGGGCCGTCAACCCTGGATAATTCAGGATCTGATGCCTGTCTCTATTGCTGTTTCCAATATAAGTGCATACTCAGTTCAGATCACATTCTGGTTATTTGCGTTTCTTTTCACTGCTCTCCTTATAGCAGAGATATCCATTATGCTGAAGCAAATTAAAACCGGCCCCAAACAATAAGAGACTGAACCCATGACGACAATGATTACTCATATATTCTTACAGAACTACTGGTGGTTCATTGTATCGCTTCTGGTCAGCCTGCTTGTATTTCTGATGTTCGTGCAGGGAGGCCAGACATTTATCTTTTCCCTTGCCGGGAATGATACGCAAAGGACAATGATTGTTAATACACTTGGTAGAAAATGGGAGTTCACTTTTACCACGCTTGTTACTTTCGGTGGTGCTTTCTTTGCTTCTTTCCCACTTTTTTATGCAACAAGTTTCGGAGGTGCATACTGGGTATGGATGGCCATTCTCTTCAGTTTTATCCTTCAGGCAATAGCTTACGAATACAGATCAAAGCCTTCAAATGTCTATGGCAAAGGGACTTTTGATTTTTTTCTTCTTCTTAACGGTTCTCTTGGCCCGTTTCTTATTGGAGTTGCTGTAGCTACCTTTTTTACGGGTTCTAAGTTTAGCCTTAACCAGATGAACCAGGTAAAGTGGGAGACCTCATGGCAAGGACTTGAAGCGCTTATGAACATTAAGAACCTGGCGCTGGGCTTTGCCGTATTATTCCTGGTAAGAACAAACGGGTTACTTTACATAATAAATACTATTAATGAAGAAAAAATAGTTACAAAGGCTCATAAAAAAATGATATTTAACACTATACCATTTCTTATTTTCTTCCTGTTCTTCGTCATTTCGCTTATCCTTTCAACAGGATTTGCTGCTGATATTGTAACGGGGGCAGTTACGGCCGAGAAGTTTAAATACCTGAATAATTTTATTCAGATGCCGCTTGTGCTGATCATTTTTCTGACAGGAGTGACAGGAGTTTTATTTGGTATTGGTATATCAGTTGTAAAGAAAAGTTCGAATGGGATCTGGTTTACCGGAGCAGGTACTGTGCTTGCTGTATTCTCATTATTTTTGGTTGCCGGTTTTAACGGGACTTCATTTTATCCCTCTTCATACGATTTGCAGAGTTCATTAACTATCAGGAATGCATCTTCGAGCTTGTTCACATTAAAGACCATGATGTATGTCTCATTTATCATACCATTTGTTTTTGCATATATCTGGTATGCCTGGAAGGCGATTAATAATACAAAAATAACAGAAGAGGAAATGAAATCAGAAGGGCATAAATACTAAGACAACCGGCAACCGGTATGCGGAATAAGCCAGCCACATGCTGCACACTGCGCACCGTCAATGATCAGAAGAGCAGTGACAATGCTGAAGCAATAATATAAAGAGGAATTATTAAGGTAACAGCTAGTATCCCAAAAATAGCAAAAGCGCTCAGTACCAATCCTGCAAGAATATATCTTCCTTCATTTCCTTTAAACTTCATGTTCGAAACCTTCAGAGACAGCAACGGTATCCTGCTTACCATTAATAAGGATAAAGTAATGGTAAATAGTATCAGTAAAACCGGTGAAGAGGTAAATGAACTTACAAGTGCCGATTGTGAATAATGTCCGGCTATAATAACGGAGATCACTACAAGAGCATTTGCGGGTGTGGGTAATCCTTTAAACGTAGTTGTCTGTGTTGTGTCAATGTTGAATATAGCCAGTCGGAGAGCGGCACATACCGGCATTATCGCGGGAATTATCAGGATAAGTGTAGTCTTTACACTTTCAGAATCAGCGATTTTTGGTGCATATAATGAAAGAGAATCATTAAGCAGTTGATAGATAATAAGTCCGGGTGCAACACCAAAGCTTACAACATCTGCAAGGCTGTCGAGCTCTCTCCCAATCGCAGAATATGCTTTCAGTAATCGGGCAGAAAAACCATCGAGGAAATCGAAGATCATTGCTAAAAATATCAGCCATGAAGCAGTTATTATGTCTCCGTTTGCCGCAAAAATAATTGCAATAAATCCTGCTGCCAGATTCAGCGAAGTAATAAAGTTTGGAATATATTTCATCTTGAAATTAGATATCGTAGTTCAGAAGGGGAGTAAAATTAAGAATTTTTTCTCTTTTATTATTAGATTTGTACTAATAAACCGGGATTAGATGATTGATTTTAAAAACATAAAAATTGCGGTCGATTTTGATGGAACAATAGTTGAACACGAGTATCCTGAAATCGGTAAAGAAAAACTTTTTGCCTTTCAGACTTTAAAGGAACTCAACAAAATGGGAGCCATGCTTATCTTATGGACTTTCCGTACAGGTAAGGAGCTTGAGGAAGCGGTGGAATTCTGCAGGAAGAACGGGGTTGAGTTTTATGCAGTTAACAAGAACTACCCTGAAGAGATATTTGATGAAACTGTCAGCCGGAAGATCGATGCAGACATTTATATTGATGATAAAAATATTGGAGGCTTTCCTGGTTGGAGCGGAGTATGGCAGATGCTAAACCCTTTTGAACTTCAAGAGAAAGAGGCTGAAAAGAGAATTGCATCCGCGAGAAAAAATATTTTTAAAAGATTATTTTGCAGAAAAACCACGACAAATGAGAACTGATTATCCGAAATACATCATTTTCCTTTTTGTAACGCTCCTTATAACATGGACTCTTTCATGTTCAGGGCGTCCGGGAAAAAAGACCGAAGCAGGAGTTCAACCTGTCTCAGTTCTGAGCGAAGAAGCCGCAGTAAAGCTTATAAAAATGATTTCACCGGAAGAGAATACCGGATTTAAACTCAACGACCCGGTTAAAGTGATTCTGGCTCTGACAGATAAAAACAAACTACCCGATTCGGTATTGATATTTTTCAATGGTAAAGCTGTAAAAACAATCAAATCAGAACCATGGGAATACTCTATTCCTCCGGTTTTTACGGTTACCACAGGTCGAAAATCATTAAAAGTAACAGCTTATAAAGGAGGCAAATCACAGAATCCCATTACTCGTTTTATGATAATCTATTCAGATATTGTTCCAAAGAGAAATGGGTATAAAGTGATTCATGCATATCCACATGACAAGGATGCGTTTACCCAGGGACTTGTTTACGACAAAGGACTTTTATTTGAAAGTACAGGACAGAAGACCGGCTCGAGCCTGAGGGAAGTGGAACTGGAAACGGGTAATGTTATCAGACAGCATAATCTTGATGCCTCATTATTTGGTGAGGGAATAGCTCTTTACTGCGACCGGATATACCAGGTGACATGGGAAAATAAAGTAGGGTTTGTGTATGAGAAATCAACTTTTAGCGTGATAAATAAGATCTATTATCCCACACAGGGTTGGGGTTTAACAACTATTGATGACAAAATTGTAATGAGCGATGGAACAAATGAAGTCTGTTTTTATGAGCCGGAGATGTTTACGGTTGTCTCGAGAATTGAAGTCTATGATAATGAGAGGAAAGTTGACCAGCTTAATGAACTTGAATATATTAATGGTGAAATTTGGGCAAATATCTGGATGACTGATCTTATAGCACGAATAGATCCGGCATCAGGTAAAGTCCTTGCCTATATTGATTTGAAAGGCATTTTGCCTGAATCAGAACGAAAAGCAGATACGGATGTGCTGAATGGAATCGCTTACGATGATGCAGGTAAAAGAGTTTTTATTACCGGAAAGAAATGGCCGAAGCTTTTTGAGATACGGCTTACTGAATAATCTTTGTTCCGTAAACTATATTTATACCTGCCGGTATTATGCTGAATTCTGCGGGTGTGTGGCCAAGTGATTCACCATCTGCTTCCGCATAAAGGAGGCTTTTCGATTCAACCCTGAGATTTGTAGCTCTGTAACCATCAACTTTCGGGTGACTGAGAATAGTTCCGTCATATAATAATTTCAGACTTTTGATGATCTCTAATTTGCCCATATCCCTGATGACAGTGATATCGAGAAGACCGTCGTCAGGCATGGCATCAGGTGTTTGTCGCATTCCACCGCCGCAATACCTCCCATTACCGACATTGATTGAAAATACCCTGGCTGTTGTTCTTTTACCATCGATTATAATATCTGCCTCAGTATTCTTATAAGACAAAAGACTGGTCAGGAGGTTATAAAAATAGATTGCCTGGTTACTCCTTCCCTTGTCTTTCTGTTTGTTCGTCTTTTTTACAACTACTGCCTCGAATCCCAGACCTGCAATATTTATAAAATATCTTTTATGCAGCTCACTACCTGTGTAATAAGTAATTATCCCGATGTCATGCCGGATAACTTTACATTCCCTGATGGCAGCCACCGCACCCTGGTACATCAACGGTATACCGAACATCCGACCCCAGTCGTTGCCGGTACCTACCGGAATCAATCCAATGGTAAACTCAGCCGGAGAACAGGTATCCTGAGTGAAGATACCGTTTACCACTTCATTTAATGTTCCATCTCCACCTACCGATACAATTTTTCTGAAGCCGTTCTGTGCCGCTTCTTTTGCAATTATTTTTGCAGCTCCTTTTTTTTCTGTGAAATGGTGTTCTATTGAAATCTTCTCTTTGGAAAAGATTTCGGATATCCGGTCCCAGTCCTTCTTCCCCTTACCATTTCCGGCATTGGGATTGACAATTACGAACCATTTATCGGGATTTGAAATCTGATTCATTGGTTTATAAGGTTATGTAGAAGACAAATATGGGAATAAATTTGGTAAAGTAATAAAAAACAATCGCGTTAGCACTAAATGACATTAAATCAATTAATTATATTTTTCGTCAAAAATATTCAATGTTAATAAGATGTTGAAAACCCCGAAAAAAATGTTTACAATTACACCATTCACTACCTTTAGCAGTAGTGCATAAATAGTAAATTTGAAACTCAAAATATAACTTAAATAATCAAAGGAAAATATGGGAAGGATTATAGCAATAGCGAATCAGAAGGGTGGTGTTGGGAAGACGACAACAGCAATAAATCTTGCGGCCAGTCTTGCCGCACTCGAAAAGAAAGTTCTGATAGTAGATGGTGATCCGCAGGCAAATGCAACTTCAGGAATAGGTATCGACACAAGGCAGATAAGATGCACAATATATGATTGTCTGATAGACGGGAAAGAGCCCGGGGATGCTTTAATGGGCTGTGAAGTTGAAAACCTTTCAATTATACCATCAAATATCGACCTGGTAGGCGCTGAAATTGAAATGCTCGATAGGCCAGAGAGAGAAAAAATTCTTAAAGGGGTACTTAAGAAAATCGAAGGAGACTTTGATTTCATTCTCATTGACTGTTCACCGTCTCTTGGGCTGCTTACTGTTAATGCTTTATCAGCATCACATTCGGTAATAATTCCTGTTCAGTGTGAGTATTTTGCTTTGGAAGGATTAGGCAAGTTGCTTAATACAATTAAGATTATTCAGAATAATCTTAATCCCGAACTTGAGATTGAGGGATTCCTTCTTACTATGTTTGACTCCCGGCTCAGGTTATCGAACCAGGTTGCTGATGAGGTAAATAAGCATTTCCAGCAGATGGTTTTTAAAACAATCATTCAGCGGAATGTTAAACTTTCAGAAGCGCCAAGCTTTGGTCAGCCTGCTATTCTTTATGATGCCGATTCGAGAGGCACGGTCAATTATCTTAGTCTTGCAAAAGAGCTGATTGAGAAACAGGAAGCGAGAGTAAAACAGTAATGAATATGACAAAGAAAAATGCGTTGGGAAGAGGTCTTGGTGCATTGATTGATGGTGTGGAGAAAGAGGTTCTTGAGAAAAAAGTTGAAGCCAACCTTAATATCTCTGTCGATTCAATAGAGGCCAACCCTTTTCAGCCAAGGACAACATTTGATGATCAGGCTCTTCAGGAGTTGGCAACATCAATAAAGAAACTTGGTATAGTTCAGCCACTTACCGTACGTGAGACAGGAAGTGGCAGATATCAGCTTATTGCCGGGGAAAGAAGACTCAGGGCTGCACGGTTAGCCGGGCTTACTCATGTGCCTGCTTATGTAAGAACAGCCGACGATCAGGCTATGCTTGAACTGGCTCTTGTTGAAAATATTCAGCGAGAAGACCTTGATGCAGTGGAGGTCGCAATAAGTTTTCAGCGACTCATAGAGGAGTGCAAGCTTACCCAGGAGCAATTGAGCGACAGGGTTGGAAAACAGCGTTCAACAGTTGCAAACTATCTCCGGCTTCTAAAACTGCCGGCCGAAATACAACTGGGAATAAAGAATAAACACCTGATGATGGGCCATGCCCGTACACTTGTCAATATAGAGGATCCCAAAAGACAAATCAATATTTATTATAAGATCATTGATGGTGAACTATCTGTTCGACAGGCCGAAGAACTGGTCAGACAACTTCAATCTGAAAAAATCAAAGACCCCGGGAAGGTTGAAAAGAAGAGGAAACTCAATGATGATTTCACTCAGCTTTCAGACCATCTCGATAAGATATTTTCAGCTAAAGTAAACTTCAAAATAAACGAAAAGGGGAAAGGTAAGATCGTCATCCCGTTTGAAAACCAGGAAGAGATGGAGCGCATTTTAGGAGTATTTGACCGCCTGAACTCCTGAAAATAATTATCTTTATCGCGCCGTTATACAGGTGCCGGAAGATAAATACCGGTTTGTTTTTATTTTGAAGACTTTTCAAAAAATACTGATTATACTTATCCTGCAAGTGTTTTGCATTCAGCAGAGCGCCTTTGCACAGGATACACTATCTGTCAATAAACCTGTAAAACATAAATTCATGGCAGAATCACTTAAGGCGACCATGATGGCTGTTGCTTTCCCTGGTCTTGGACAGATATACAACAGGAAATACTGGAAAATCCCGTTAGTATATGCAGGCTTTGGCGGACTTATCTATAGTGCAGGATTTAATTCATCGCAATATAACAAGTACATGAAAGCTTATCAGGACTTTACAGATGCTATTCCGGAAACAAAGAGCTACCAGGTTCTGATTATAGCTGATCCTTCAACTTATGATCCGGTTTTGCATCCTAATACTTATAATCTTTCAAATGCATCTTATTATAAGGATGGAATGCTTCGGATGGTTGACTATTACAAGAGATACCGCGATCTTTCGTATATTGGCATCGCGGGATGGTATTTATTTTCTATCCTCGATGCTAATGTTGATGCAAGTCTTTTTAACTATGATATCAGTGATAATCTTGATATTGCAGTCGTTCCTGTGCAGTTTCCTTTACCAGGAGGTTTTATTGGAGCAGGACTAAATGTGAGCCTGAAAGTAACTTTTTAATTTATATTTTTTATTATGAGATTTACATCTTTACTGATTACCATTTTTTTCATTGTTCTGAATGCAAATGCCTCTTCAATTTCCGATACAATAATTATTAAATCGGATAATGATGCTGATAGAATTACCCGCGAACTCGACAGCCTGGTCAGTACATGGTATGTAAAAATAGCTCTTAATAGTGTTCCGGGTGAATTTCCGGGCGACACAACATCAATGCAATATTCTGATTCTGTGTATTTTAACAGGTTAAGTAAAATTAACTCAATTATCAGCCTTCCATATAACAGTATCATAAGGAGCCATATAGAAGTCTATACAATTAAACAGAGAGAAAAATTCAGTGCGGTGCTTGGGTTGAAGGATTATTATTTCCCCATGATAGAAGATGTTTTTGATTCATACGGGCTTCCTGCTGAACTAAAATATATGGCAGTGATAGAATCAGCTCTTAATCCAAACGCTGTGTCGAGAATGGGAGCAACCGGTTTGTGGCAATTCATGTACAGCACCGGCAGGATGTACGGATTGACAATAAATTCCGTGGTTGATGAAAGAAGGGATCCTTTAAAATCAACTCATGCAGCTGCAAAATTTCTTAAAGATCTTTATAATATTTATAATGACTGGACACTGGTTATTGCAGCATACAATTGTGGTCCCGGCAACGTGAATAAAGCAATAAAAAGATCTGGTAACAAAAAAGATTATTGGGAGATATATTACAGGCTCCCCAGGGAAACGAGAGGATATCTCCCACAATATGTTGCTGCAACTTATGCAGTTAACTATTACAAGGAACATAATATAATGCCGTTACCTCTTAATATTCCCGTTGCTACCGATACCATTATGGTAAATAAGGATATTCATCTTACCCAGATCTCTGAAGTGATGAGAATACCGCTGGGGGAGCTTCGTGCACTTAATCCACAATACCGAACGGGCCTTATTCCGGGTTCCTCAAAACCAATGGCGCTCACTTTGCCAATGAACCATCTTGGAGATTTCATTGATTTGAATGACACAATAAGGGGGTATAAATCAGATGTTTATTTGAATAAGGCAACTCGTATTGCCGACCCCTCACGCTCTTCGTACCTGCCGGCAGATATTAAAGGTAAAACAAAACTTATCTACACTGTGCAGGACGGAGATAACCTTGGGTACATTTCTGAATGGTACAAGGTTGGATTGTCGGATATCAGGTCCTGGAATAATGTTTACCGTAACACTATCCGGGTAGGTCAGAAACTTGTAATTTATGTTGATCCGTCAAAATCTGAATACTTTTCAAAGATCAATTCAATGTCGTTTGCCGATAAACAAAAAATTACAGGAAAAACGGTTCCTTCCAATTCCCAGCCTGTAGTAGCTAATGCACCGGTTGAATCGGAGGGAGAGTTTATTACATATACAGTCTGTTATGGAGATACGATCTGGGATATTGTTAAGATGTTTGATAATGTAACTACAAGCCAGGTGTTGACATTAAATAATATCTCTGATCCGGAGAAGATACAGGTTGGGCAGAAGCTAAAGATCAAGAAGAAGAGCTGATTCTTTTCTAATATATGCGCCCCTTAAGGTCATTTTTATTATTACTGATCTTTCTGGCCTGTTTTACCGGTCTTCATTATATTATTCCGGTCAATCAACTATTCCCATCAATTTATGAATTTGTCCCGGCTGATCTGTTAAATGATTTATATTCAGACGATAAGCCTCTAAATGGAATACAAGTTGAGCGGGTAGTTGATACTATAAGAACAGCATCGTCCGATACCATCACTCCGGTTGATTCCGTTCCGGCAACTACTAAAAGTTTATCAATTGATCCTTTGCAGGGGTTTCTGGATTCACTCAGATATTCCAGAGGGCAGCTGAGGATTATGTATTATGGTGATTCGCAGATTGAAGGCGACCGTATCACTTCCTGCCTCCGACAGACCCTGAGAAAGGGCCATGGAGGCACAGGCCCCGGACTGTTTCTGCCTCTTATGCCGGTGATGTACACTAAATCGGTCTGGCTCCGGTCATCCTCAAACTGGAAAAGGTATAATTATCTTTCTTATAAATCCGGGGACATATCACATCGGAATCTGGGCCCCTTCATGGCCATCTGCCGTTATTTACCCGAAGGTGAGAGAACAATGGTTCCTGAAAAAGCATTCGTGAGGATCAGACCTTCAAATGTTTCAGATAGCGCCTCTTCGGAGTATGAGATTTTAAGAGTGTTTTATGGAAATGCGGAAGATGTTGTTAATGTTGTAGTTAAAGCAGGTGATAATGAGATATTTGCAGATACTTTAAAGAGGGGAAAGGGCTTTAATGAGATTACATGCCCGTTAAAAGGAGCAAAGGACATCCTGATTGAATTTACAGGAAAGGTGAGCCCTGATATTTACGGGATCAGCATCGAAAGCGAAAGAGGTGTAATAGTCGACAACATTCCTCAACGGGGAAGTGCCGGACTTGAATTTACAATGATTGACAAGGATAATCTTACTGAATCATACAAAAAGTTATTGCCCGACCTGTTTATTCTGCACTATGGACTGAACATTGTTAAGAATGTAAGAGACGACTATTCATATTACCAGAGAGGATTGAGAAGACAGCTTATACTTCTAAAGAAGATTTCGCCATTCACCCCGATATTGGTAATCAGTGTAACGGATATGGCTGTAAATGAAGGTGATAGTCTAAAATCATATCCTAATATTCCTGCAATAATTGATGCTCAGAAACAAGCCACCCTGGAGGCTGGTGTTGCTTTCTGGGATTCGTACAGAGCGATGGGAGGAGAATCATCAATTATTAAATGGGCGGGGGGAAAGCCTCCTCTTGCCCAGAAAGACTATGTTCACTTTACATATCCGGGAGCAGATACACTTTCGAAAATATTAGCAAACGCACTGTTTTTAGTCAGGGAAATTCATACGAGCCGTCTGAAATTTGTGAGTATTCAGGCTGATACAATTATTCCTACTCAATCTGTGTCTGTTAAAGAATCACCAGCTGCTGCTGAAGAAAAAAGTTTAATCAGAGCTTTCATATCATCATTATTCAAATATAATCCGGATGAACCATTTATCTTCTCAACCCCTGCTTTCTGGCTATTTTTCCTGCTGGTGCTTGCAGGGTATAGCCTGATTTATAAGAAGCTGTTTATCAGGAATGTATATCTTTTTCTTGTAAGCCTTTTCTTTTATTATAAGTCGGGTGGGCTGTTTTTATTTCTTCTGATCTTTGTTACACTCATTGATTTTACCTGCGGGTTATTAATCCATCATTCCAGGACGAAGTTAATGAGACGGTTTTTTATCCTTTTTAGTATTTTCTCCAACCTCGGAATACTTGCTTATTTTAAATATACCGGGTTCTTTGTAAATACGATAAATGATCTGTTTGGAACTGATTACAGGGTTTATGATTTCCTGGCTGCATTTTCAAATTCAAATCTTGGTACATCATTTAATATCAGTAATATAATTCTGCCTGTTGGAATATCATTTTTTACGTTTCAATCGCTCAGCTATACATTTGATGTGTATAGAAGAAAAATGAAGCCGGTCAGGAATATTATTGATTTTGGTTTTTATGTTTCGTTTTTTCCACAACTTGTTGCCGGTCCTATTGTAAGAGCTTCTGAATTTATTCCCCAGCTATATAGTGAGTTCCACCTTTCAAAGAGGGAATTCAGTCATTCATTGTTCCTGATCTCAAAAGGCCTGATAAAAAAGATAATTATTTCCGATTTTATTGCAGTTAGCTTTATCGACAGGGTCTTTGATGCTCCTTCCATATATTCAGGTTTTGAAAACCTGATGGCAGTATACGGATATGGTTTGCAGATTTATTGCGATTTTTCGGGTTATACCGATATAGCTATCGGGTTAGGTCTGATACTTGGATTCAGGTTACCGATCAATTTTAACTCACCATATAAGGCAGCAGGCATTGCCGACTTCTGGAGACGATGGCATATTTCTCTTTCTCGTTGGTTAAAGGACTATCTGTATATTCCGTTAGGAGGGAACAGGAAAGGCAAAATCCGGACAAACATAAATCTGATAATCACAATGTTGCTGGGAGGGTTATGGCATGGCGCTGCCCTCAGGTTTGTTATATGGGGAGCGTTGCATGGCATTGGGCTTGTTATCAACAGGATCTGGAATTCTATTTTTGGCGACCGGCTTAAAAGCGGTAGGATAGGACGGGCATTGGCTGTTTTTATCACTTTCCAGTTTGTTAGCTTCTGCTGGATCTTTTTCAGAGCCCCCGACATAGATAGTGCACGTACAATGATTAATCAGATAATTGAAAATTTTTCTCCCGGATCGTATATGACTGTTCTCCCGGCATATAGCAACGTCTTCTTGTTGATGGCTGTAGGGTATATAATTCATTTTCTTCCGGAAAGGATAAAAGAGTCGTACAGGGGGTTGTTTATCAGAATCCCGTTGATAGCTCAACTGGTGGTTATTATGCTGGTCGCAATACTGTTATATCAGATGAGAACAACGGAAGTGATGCCGTTTATATATTTCAGGTTTTAAAGGTAAATATTTCCATCTCTTTCTCCCTTAATAAACGGTGCAATAGCCCTTTTGTAAATACCTTGTAAATAGGCAATTGCCATACCATAGTTGGTAACCGGTATTCCGGCTTTAATTGCTGTCTGAAGCCTGTTATGAAGTTGTTTTCTTGTTATCATGCAACCACCGCACTGTATTACAAGGGAGTAGTCTGTTATAGGGCGGGGTAAAATATCAAGGCCTGCTACAACATCATATTCAATTTTTTTGCCTGTAAAACCCGTTATCCATCGGGGGATCTTTGTTCTTCCTATGTCGTCGCATGAGACATGATGGGAGCATGATTCAAGAAGAAGAACCCTGTCTCCATCTTGTAATTCAGATATTCTTGGAGTGCCTTTAAGATAGTTGTCAAAATCACCTTTGAAACGGGCAAGCATTATGCTGAAGCTGGTCAGTGGAATATCGTGAGGGATAGAGGCATCGGCTTTTACAAATACCTGTGAATCGGTTATTGCAAGTGCAGGTTTTATTTTTGTCTTTTTCAGGAAAGCATCAACTTCTCTCTCTTTTAAAACAATCGCAACAGCATCATTATCAAGAATATCCCTGATTGCCTGCACCTGTGGAAGGATTATCCTTCCTGCCGGGGCCTCAACATCGATAGGGGTAATAAGAAGAACAATATCTCCATAGCTTATAAGATCGCCGAGAAGTGTTGGAGTTTTATACGAGTGTTCGGGGATTGTCTTACGGATGAGGGTGATAAGTTCCTCATAATTACGTTTATCGATAGAGGAAAACTCAAATAGCGAAGCCCCGGTGATGGGAAATATCTTGTTTTTAAAAACTAAAGTTGGCTCTTCAATATCTGATTTACTGTGTATTACAATAAAAGGAAGATCAAGTCCACGAAATTTTCCAATAAGATCATTTTCATATTCTCCCCAGGAATTATTAGTCACAACCAGAAGAGCAAGGTCGATAATATCGAGTGTTCTTACAGTCCGGTCCACTCTTTTCTTTCCTAAGTCACCCGAATCGTCTATACCGGCAGTATCAACAAGGATCACCGGGCCGAAGTCTGTGATCTCGAATGACTTCTTTACCGGGTCGGTTGTTGTTCCGGCATGATCGGACACTATTGCAACATCCTGACCGGCAAGACAGTTAATAAGGCTGCTTTTCCCGCTATTACGACGTCCGTATATACCGATATGTGGTTTTAACTCTCTTCCTTTGGACATTATTTGGCGGAATTTGAGGCAAAATTAAATTATATTCATAGAATTTAATCCCTAAATAAAGAATATATTAGATGAATTACTATTAATTAGTGAAATTTCTGTATGAAAATTGTCTCACATTACCGCCGTAGCAGTAAAATAAAGTTATTTGGCAGTTTTGTAAATGCTTTTACATAAATAATGCTGCGAGGGCGGTAAAATAGTTCAAAAAGGATTATTTATTATAAAATATTGCGTATATTTACCGGCATAACAGTAAAATATGTTAGAACCTAAAACATTAGCAGGTATAATCAGGAGGCATAGGAAAGCAGCCCGATTGAGTCAACTTCAATTAGCAGAAATGGCTGGTATCGGAAAAACTGTAGTATTTGATATTGAAAAGGGCAAAGAGACAATACAGCTCAGCACTTTAAGGAAAATGCTCAAAGTGTTGAATATTAAAGTTCAATTAATAAGCCCGTTGAGGAACCAGTTTTTAAATATCGAAAATGAGAAAAGCTAAAGTATTTGTTAAAGGAAATGAAGCAGGTCTGTTGAGTGAAATTAACCCCGGGAATAATTACCGGTTTGAATATCTTGATGGTTACAATGGACTTGAAATATCCAGAACAATGCAATTAGATCAAAGAGAGTTTAATTTCAATGAATTTCCTCCCTTCTTTGACGGGTTATTACCAGAAGGGTATCAACTGGAAGGGTTGTTAAAGATTAAGAAAATTGATAGGAAAGATTGTTTTTCACAGCTTTTGGCTGTGGGCGAAGAGTTAATAGGAGTCGTTACAGTAAAAGAAATTTTAGAATGAATCGTTGTCCGATTAGTTATTTTCCCTGCGGAGAAAACCGTTATAGTAAAAAAGGCCTGAAACTTTTGACTTCCGGATTGACGAATCTGAAACTTTTGGAATATACTGCAGAAGAACAGCGGGCTGAGGCATTTAACAGGGCTGTAAAAATGTCAATACAGGGAGTACAGCCAAAATTGAGTGCAATTCTTAGTACAAAAGATGAGAGTTTTGTAATTGTGGAAAAAGGAGGCAGGTATATTCTTAAACCACAACATCATTTATTTCGTGAGATGCCTGAAAATGAGGATTTAACAATGCGATTAGCAGAATTGATTGATTTAGAAGTACCAACTCATGGTTTGATTTGGTCAAAAGATGAATCACTCACATATTTTATAAAACGATTTGACAGGAAAGGGCAGAATGAAAAAATTCCGGTTGAAGATTTTGCCCAGCTTGCAGGCCTGAGCAGAGATACAAAATATGATTACAGTATGGAAAAGCTGGTTAAACTAATTAACAGATACTGCACTTTCCCGGCAGTTGAAAATTCAAAGCTTTTTAAGTTGGTTTTATTCAATTTTCTTATCGGCAATGATGATATGCACCTTAAGAATTATTCCATAATCAATAATAGCGGGAAGATTGAACTATCTCCATGTTATGATTTGCTTAATTCTACGATTGAATATAAAAAGGAGGTTGAAGAAATAGCGCTGCCAATTAAAGGAAAAAGAAAACACTTAACTCATAATATCTTAATTAATTACTTTGGTAAAGGGAGCTGTGGATTAACAGAAAAGGTTATCGGAAAAATTTTGCAAACTATTACTGACGCTGTTCCGGATTGGAGAAAGTTAATTGATATAAGTTTCCTGTCAGCTGAAATGAAAAATAAGTATCATGATTTATTAAATACCAGGTTAGATGCATTAAAAATCTGATAGGTTACAGAATATTTTATTAAAATAGCCGATACTCAAATTATTTTATTTCCAGATCATCCAGAGAAAAGCCCAGTTTAAGAAGATTACCAGGTTGAAGAATCGTCTTGAGTTTTGTGTCATCAATCGAGCAGAGTTTTATTGCATGATATCAGAAGGTTTATAGGCTTTTGCCCTTACTGCATGAATGCCATTCAAGGCATCAGCAGGTATCTGTTTCTGGCCAAGGGTATCTTTTTCTGTACGATACATAATTTAAATCTTTATTATGGCTTTATAAACTTTCATTTGTCCCCATATTTTTTCACCCCCTGTCCCTAAAGGGGGTTCAATCCGGATTTTAGCTCCGGGGGGATGTGGTAAAAAGCTGGTATTCAGAAATTTATATATTGCTTCCGGAAACCGGCAATGCGTAGGCAAGGACATCATTCCCGGTAATTTCATCAGGACAAAGGATGATCATTCTTTCAAGAACATTTCTGAACTCCCTGATATTTCCGGTCCACCGGATCTTCTGGAGTTCTATCATTGCATCCGGCTTAATAATCTTTTTACTCATCCCATATTCGTTGCAGATCAAAGTGTTAAAATGTTCAGCAAGAAGAGGAATGTCATCTTCTCTTTCATTAAGAGTTGGAACATGAATAAGAATAACACTGAGCCTGTGATAAAGGTCCTCTCTGAACCCGTTATTTTCAATTTCCTTTTTAATGTTCTTATTTGTGGCAGTTATTACCCTTACGTTAACGTGAATATCCTTGTCTGAGCCAACCCTCGTGATCTTGTTTTCCTGGAGAGCTCTTAAAACTTTTGCCTGGGCAGAGAGGCTCATGTCGCCAATCTCATCAAGAAAAAGGGTTCCCCCGTTTGCCTGCTCAAATTTGCCTATCCTTTGTTTGATGGCTGAGGTGAATGAACCTTTTTCGTGACCAAATAGTTCACTTTCAATAAGTTCTGAGGGGATGGCCGCGCAATTGACTTCAACAAACGGTCCTTTTGCCCTGTTGCTCTTTTCATGTATCTGGTGGGCTACCAGCTCCTTCCCGGTTCCGTTGGCTCCGGTTATGAGTACCCGTGCCTCAGTAGGGGCAACCCTGGCGATCATACTTTTAACCTGTTCGATTGCTTCCGACTCACCTATGATCTCATACATCTTGCTGACCTTATTTTTAAGAACCTGGGTCTGTGTGATAAGGGTCGACTTATCCATTGCATTACGGATCGTAATAAGCAGCCTGTTAAGGTCAAGCGGTTTTTCAAGAAAATCGTATGCCCCCTTTTTTATTGCTTCCACAGCTGTGTCGATGTTGCCATGGCCCGATATCATAATTACGGGAGTATCGGTTAATGCTTCGGATATCTTTCCAAGTACCTCAATGCCATCCATTTTTGCCATTTTGATATCGCAGAGAACTATATCATAAGAGTTAGCAGAAAACATTTCAAGACCTTTAGTTCCGTCTTCAGCAAGGTCAACTTCATGTTTCTCATATTCAAGAACCTCTTTCAGAGTGCTCCTGATGGCTTTTTCATCATCAATAACAAGTATTTTCGACATATCTTTTTTGTTAAAACCCACCCCTGGCCCCCCGCCGAAGCGGGGCAGGCTCTCCAGGGAGGGGAATCTATTTGACCAACCCCGTCATTGCGAGGAGCTTGCGACGAAGCAATCCTTAACAAGTATCTGCAATTTTATAATGTCTTTTATCCGTTATATCTCAGCCACTTCCACATCTCCTTCCAGGATGTTTTCTTTCCATACATAAGGATACCTGTACGGTAAACCTTTGCAGCCATCCATACAAATCCTAAAAATGTAACCAGCATTAAAACCATTGAAACGGCAATCTGCCAGTAGGGTACTCCAAAAGGAATACGTGCCATCATTACAATGGGAGAGGTGAGCGGGATCATTGAACACCAGAAGGAGACTGAACTTTCGGGGTTTTGCATTGTCCCCATTGCCACCATCAGGCCGATTATTATAGGAATGGTTACCGGGAGCATAAATTGCTGTGTCTCGGTTTCGTTGTCTACCGCCGATCCGATTGCTGCAAAAACTGATGCATATAGAAGATAACCTGTTATAAAATAAAAGATAAAACAGAGAATAATCAGACCCCATGGTTGATTCATTGCGCTATCAAACATTTTGGAGAATTCGGCAAGTTGCGGTGATATATTGTCTGTTTTTGCAGTTATGGTTGCCTGCTGATCTTCGGACATCACATTATGCGCTATTGATTGAGTGATTTCAGCCTGACCGGTCTTTTGCAGGACGGTATTTTTAAGAACAGTTACAGCTGCCATTGTCAGAAATATCCAGATCAGGAATTGTGTGAGACCTACAAGGGCTATACCAACAATTTTCCCCATCATTAATTGAATGGGTTTTACAGAGGAGATAATAACCTCGACAACCCTGCTTGTTTTTTCTTCAATTACACCTCTCATAACCTGTGAACCAAAAATGAAGACCAGCATATACATAATGAAAGCATTTAAATAAGCCAGTGCCATTGCTATCCCGGTGCTTGTCTTCTTTGCAGAGCCGGATGAATCTAATTTAATAGTCTGAACAGATACATTTGTCTCAATGGACTTCATTATTTCATCGAGATTTTCAATTTTGTAAGAGAGTAATTTTTGTCTTTCAATCTCCTTTTTCAGCGAACTTTCTATATATTGAAGGAGTCCAATTGGTGGTTGTTGTTTCGAGATGAGCTGAACGGCGTTAGGAGTACTTATCAGCACAGGCGAAATAGAAAGAATCCCATAATAACCTGCCTTTTCAAATGTCTTTTTCAGGTCATCAACTTTTGTGTTTTCGAGATATACAAATTCTGCATCTTTAGTGTTCTTTATTACACCTTTAAAAAGATCGGAATTGTCTTCAATTACAGCAATTTTTTTTAACTCCCCTTCCTGATTCATCATTAGTATGGGAAGCAGAACAAACAGGCCTGCCATGAGGAGAGGAGCAAGAATAGTCATTATTAAAAATGATTTTTTTCTTACCCTTGTGATATATTCCCTTTTAATAATAACGGATATCTTGTTCATAATATTAAAGGTTAATATGTTAATTGTCAGGTTTAATTCTGGGTTTCAACAACCCTAATAAATATCTCGTTCATTGAAGGAAGAGCCGGGTTAAAGGATATTAAACTTCCCGATTTCATTAGTCCCTGAAGAATATCATTAGTATTGATGTCGCTCGTTGTCTTAAGTCTTATTATACTTTTGTTACTCTCTTTCTGCTGATTCAGGATAATGTAGTGCCCATTCCCCTCTATATTCACATCGCCGTCAAATACAAGATCATATTCATTGGCGGCCCATTTACTACGTATCTCATCTACACTGCCTTCCAGTATTGTTTTTGCTTTATCGATGAGGGTAATATTATCGCAAAGCTCCTCAACAGACTCCATGTTATGGGTTGAAAAGATTATTGTGGCTCCTCTTTCGCGCAGGGAAAGGATCTCATTTTTAACAATCTTTGTATTCAGATGGTCAAATCCGGTGAAGGGCTCATCGAATATCAGAAGTTTGGGTTCGTGAAGGACTGTTATTACGAACTGAACCTTTTGTTGCATTCCTTTTGATAATTCTTCGACTTTTTTGCCCCACCAGTCGATAATATCAAGTTTTTTAAACCAATACTTTAATCTTTTCATTGCTTCAGCTTTCGAAAGTCCTTTGAGTTGGGCAAAGTACAAGGCCTGTTCACCAACCTTCATTTTTTTATACAAGCCTCTTTCTTCAGGCAGATAACCAATAACCTGAACATCTTCAGGCATCAGTTTTTTACCATTAAGGAATAACTCACCTGAATCAGGTCCGGTTATCTGGTTGATGATCCTTATCAGTGTAGTTTTTCCGGCGCCATTAGGTCCCAGGAGTCCGTAGATGCATTGTTCCGGTACCGAAATGCTGACATTATCGAGCGCTAACTGGTTGCCGTATTGTTTTGTGACATTCTTTGCTTCAAAAAGTGCCATAGGTGAATAATTTTATAATATTTTATAGGAAATGTAAATATAGAAAAGATTCTACTCAAAGTACCCTCTCATTCTGTCGAAAAAGCCTTTATCGTTTTTATCAGGATTTGGTGTGAAAGAGCCGGACTCTTTAAACTTCTCGAAGATTTTCAGCTCTTCCTTGTTCATACTTTTTGGTATCCAGACATTAACGTTAACAAGAAGATCGCCTCTGCCATATCCATTAACTTCAGGTAATCCTTTTCCTCTGAGCCGAAGTATTTTACCGGGTTGGGTACCCGGGTCTATCTTTATTTTCACATTATTATCGACTGTCGGTACTTCAACGTGAGTACCTAGTATGGCATCAGGGATGCTGATAAATAAGTTATAAATCAGGTCGTTACCTTCTCTTATCAGTTCGGGATGTTCCTCTTCATCGATTACAACAAGCAGGTCTCCATTAACTCCACCTCTCCTGGGAACGTTTCCTTTGCCACCGACAGTCATTTGCATTCCTTTGCCGACACCGGCCGGGATATTGATTTTTATTATCTCTTCTTTTTGTACAATACCTTCTCCGTAACATGAAGTACATTTTTTAGTAATAATCTTACCTTCGCCACCGCATGATGGACATACAGAAGTAGTCTGCATCTGGCCAAGCATTGTATTGGTCAGTCTTGTAACATGTCCCGAGCCATGGCATGTAGAACAGGTTGATGAACTCGATGAATCGGCTGCTCCTGTTCCTCTGCAAGAGTTACAGGTATCGTATTTATTGACTTTGATTTTTTTATCTGTACCGAAGGCGATTTCCTTAAGTGTGAGTTTTACTTTCACCCTGAGATTACTTCCCTTGTTCACCCTGCGTCCCTGTCTGCCACCTCCAAAGGCACCAAATCCACCGAAAATATCACCGAATGATGAAAAAATGTCATCCATCGTCATTCCTGCACCCCCGAAGCCATTAGAAGCGCCGCCCATTCCGGCATGGCCGTAACGGTCGTACCGCGATTTTTTCTCATCATTACTTAAAACTTCGTACGCTTCCGCAGCTTCCTTGAAATTTTCTTCAGATTTTTTATCGCCCGGATTTTTATCAGGATGAAACTTTAATGCCTGTTTTCTGTAAGCCTTTTTAATCTCTGCTTTCGTGGCCTCTTTAGATACCTCAAGCACTTCATAATAATCTCTTTTCCCCATCCCTTTTGATTTTAATTTAAAACAGCCACTATCTAAGAATCCGTATCAGAAAGTTTAATTTATTCACCAACAACTACTTTCGAGAACCTTAAAACTTTATCTTGCAGGTAATAACCTTTTTGCAATACATCCACAACTTTCCCCTTTTTATCATCCTCCTGTACCGGAACCTTTGCAACAGCTTCATGAAGATCAACATTAAAATTACTGTTTAGTGATTCAATTTCTTTTATACCGTTTTGCTTAAGAAATTCGCTGAACTTATCATAAATATGATCAATGCCGTTTTTCATTGCTACACAATCGGTTCCAGTATCCATATGTTTGAGGGCTCTGTCAAAATCGTCCATAAGGGGAATGATATTCAAAAGTAGATTTTCACCGGCATATTTTGATATTTCCATCTTCTCGCGCAATGTTCTTTTCCTATAGTTATCAAACTCAGCGGAAAGACGGAAATACTTATCCTGCATCTCAGCCAGTTTTTCCTCAACAGCCTTTAATTCAGGGACAACTATGTCAGCCGCAGAGACTTCCCCGTTTGCAACATCTGAAGTAGATTCAGTTGAGTCAGCGGAAGGAGGAATATCCTGTTTTTTCCCGTTATTATTCTCCGGGTTATGAGTATTTTCTTTATTTTCAGTTGTTTTGTTAAAAAATTTCTGTTTAGCATCTTTCTCGTTCTGCATCTTTTTCTTCATCATTGCTCACTCTATTTCAGTTTTATATCATTATTTAACAAATTACCTGCCAACCCTTCTCACTTGACAAATTGGCAGGGGGGAATAGTGCAAAGGTGTAAAGGTACTTCATTAGGATGTTCTGACATTGTAGCGATAGATTGCTTCGTCGCTCCACTCCTCGCAATGGCCGTATAATTTATCATCTACACTGGAACGCCCATAACCAATTAACCTTATTAGCACTGTCATTGCGAGCTAAGCGAAGCAATCCCAAACTCCCAACCAAAGTATCAACTCACTATCATTGGGAATCGTTGCTCCATTACACTGTCAAGTCATTAATTTTATCATACTCTTTGAATATCGGCCCCGAGTGCATTAAGCCGCTTGTCTATATTCTGATAGCCCCTGTCGATCTGTTCAATATTATGAATGACGCTTTTCCCTTCAGCTGAAAGTGCCGCGATCAGCAGAGCAACTCCGGCCCTTATATCAGGTGATGACATTACCGTACCCCGAAGCCTGATCGTTCTATCCTGGCCGATGACTGTTGCCCTGTGTGGATCGCAAAGGATGATTTGTGCCCCCATATCGATAAGTTTATCGACGAAGAAGAGACGGCTTTCATACATTTTTTGATGAATAAGAACGGCTCCTTTTGCCTGTGTTGCTGTGACCAGGAAGACGCTGAGCAAGTCAGGAGTCAATCCCGGCCAGATTGCATCAGCTATAGTCATTATTGACCCATCGATAAATGTTTCTATTTCATAATGTTCCTGATGAGGGATAAAGATATCATCACCTCTTCTTTCGAGTTTGATTCCGAGACGGCGGAATGAGTCGGGAATGATTCCAAGGTTGTCGTATGATGTATTTTTAATAGTGATTTCCGATCCTGTCATTGCAGCCATCCCGATAAACGATCCTATTTCGATCATATCAGGCAGAATAGTATGTGTACAACCATTCAGACCGGTAACTCCATCGATATAAAGCAGATTGGAACCTACCCCTTCGATTTTTGCTCCCATAGAAACCAGCATCCTGCAAAGTTGCTGAACATAAGGTTCGCAGGCAGCATTATAAATTGTTGTGCGTCCCTTTGCCAGAACTGCAGCCATAATAATATTGGCAGTACCTGTAACGGAAGCCTCATCAAGGTGCATGTAGGTACCTGTTAATGATGGGGCTTCAACTTTAAAGAACGGATCGGAAGTATCAAATTCAAACCTGGCGCCAAGCTTTTGGAATCCAATGAAATGGGTGTCGACCCTGCGGCGTCCTATCTTATCACCGCCAGGTTTTGGGATGAAAGCTTTACCGAACCGGGCAAGAAGAGGTCCGACAATCATTATCGATCCTCTTAAACTGGAACTCTGTGCCCTGTATTCACTTGTCTGAAGATAATCAAGATTAACATTGACAGCCTCGAAACTTGTTGCCGAACGGGATTCTTTAGTTACTTTAACACCCATACAACCAATCAGTTCGATCAGTTTATTAACATCGCTGATATCGGGAATATTTTTAATAGTAACTTTTCCGGAAGTGAGGAGAATTGCACAGATAACCTGCAGGGCTTCATTTTTGGCTCCCTGTGGCGTTATTTCTCCCTTAAGCGATTTTCCACCCTGGACAATAAAAGTACCCATTAATGTCTGCTATATCCTTTTTTCTTATTGTATTGTTTATTCTGTTGTTTACCATGAGGTTTTCCCATTGGTTTTCTTTTAACGGGAGGGATCAGCTCTCTCACTTCAAGAATTTTTACACCCTCTGTCATTTTCAGTTTCCCTTTAGATAATAATTTCATGTTGCCGATAATTACCTCATCGGCAACCTGCCCTCTGTTCCAGGTGATATATGATTTCTTCATCTGATTAACGATCAGAGTGGTAAGATATTCTTTTTCATCTCCATCTTCCATTTCACAAGCAGCGTCGATCAACAGTTCAATTATGCGTCCATAATGAAGATATCTTATATCGCCCTGTTTGTATGGTACCTGTTTAGGCTTTTCAACAAACTTAGATGGTTCGGGAACAGGGTATGGCGAATCAATATCCAGCTCAAAATTTGCTATCAGGGCAAGATGATCCCATAATTTATGCTTAAAATCGCCAACATCACGAAGATGAGTATTTAGATTACCCATTATCTGGATTATTGTCTTTGCTGCACGGTTTCTCTCATCCCTGTCCTCAATGGTCTTTATATGATCAACCATCTTCTGAACGTTCCTCCCATATTCAGGCAG
Source organism: Bacteroidia bacterium (assembly GCA_026391555.1). Lineage (GTDB taxonomy): Bacteria > Bacteroidota > Bacteroidia > Bacteroidales > VadinHA17 > LD21. The sequence goes on from JAPLEB010000059.1 coordinate 50,363, forward strand.
TGCCATCCTTTTCCTCTGTGTATTGTAATCGTAATTCATCCTGTGCTAATTATTTTATGCAAAGCTAATAATTAAAAGCAAATTCAAGAAAGGTTGATAAGTGGTCAACGGGTTATGTAAATGGAGAGATTATCCTCCAATTACTTTAAATAATAATGTTGCCAGGAACCCTGCAAGAGCGGACAGTCCTGTAACAGATCCTCCGATATGAAATGCTTCTGGAAGCATTGTTTCAGCTATCATGGTAAGCATTGCTCCTGCTGCCATTCCATCAACCAGGGCGAAAGCCATTGGTGATACATTTTCAAAAAGTACATTTCCAAAGAATGCACCTATTCCTGTTACAATCATAATTGAAGTCCACATCATAATGATTTTCGGATTTGACATATTTTGCTTTTTCATCCCGACGGAACTTGATAATGCTTCAGGAAAGTTAGAGATAAACAGGCCTGCCAGGAGGGAAAGACTCATTGTCGGGTGAAGAAGAAGACTGGAACCGATTACAATAGATTCGGGAATACCATCGAGCATTATTCCTAACCAGATTGCCAGTGAGGGATTACCGTGCTCTGTAACTTCCTCATTAACATCAGATTGAGTTATGGTTGTTTTTCTCTCAACAAAATGGTCAAGGGCTTCGCTATACCAGGCCTCAGCTTTTTTTAAAGGAATTTCCTGTGTTACTTCAAGCAGATGAATTTTATCGGTAACGAGTGCCTTTATCTCTTTGGCAAGGGTAGGATTGAGCAAAATAATTCGGTCGAGTGACTCTTTATTAATAACCCAGACGTGCATATCTTCTTTTACCACAACATTATAATTGTGAGAAATCCCAGTCATTAATTCAACAATTCCGTATGTGTCATCTGGTTTTAAAAGATTTACAACCGAATTGTTGGTATCGTCCATTACAATTGCACCACCGCTCTCAATAATAAAGAAAAGGTCTCCGGGATCCCCTTCATGAACCATAATTTTCCCCTGACGGTAGAGGTAACGATGTAAATAGGGAATGATCAATTGAGCTTTCGAAGGGGTGAGATTATGAAAAAATTTAACCTTGCTCAGCTGCTTGAAAAGTTTTTTCTGGCGGGACGTCTGTTTTGCTGTGATATGAGTAAGTATTGTTGCCGTTTTGCGCAGGAAGCCTCCCTTGCTGTTTACGATTTTATCAAGAAGTACAAAAAACAAACCTCCGGTTATCATTCCTATTGCAAGCGGATAGAAATGTCCTTTTTCAACTGAAACTGCAACAAGATCAATTGTAAGGGCAGCAAGGAGTGCGCCTGCACCAATCGCCATCATTGAGGCAAGAACTTTTGGTTTAGGGGTCCATTTTAAGGCAATTAATGCACCAAGCGGCAGGGAGACTGCACTTATTATGCCGAACAAAAAAGCATCCAATTCAATAATTCCTGTCATACCTTTGTTACTTAATTAAAGTTTGGTTTCCTGAATTTCAAAAATTTATAGCCCCAGAAACTGAATAGCAAGGCCTGAAAAAAAGATCATTGCTCCGGCGATAAGGTGACTGTATTTCTCGACAGGTTTCAGGTTAATTTTATTCAACCCCAGTTTAAAAGCCAGTACTATTAACATCATAGTTGTAATCGTAACAATGGAAAAGAGCAATGAAACTATTACTGCCCCTGAAATATTGTTTTCGGCAGCAGGGTACATTACTATTGGAATCAATGGTTCACAAGGGCCAAAAACAAAAATGAGAAAGAGTATCCACGGAGTTGTTTTTACTATGTCTTCCTGATGAATATGAGTGTGCTCTTTATGGTGATCATGCTCGTGAACATGTTTCTCGCCATCAATATGAAAATGAGAGTGACTATGTTTTCTATTCTTAGTCAGATTTCTTATGCTGATGATCATATAAACCAGTCCAAATGAAATAAATAGCCATGCTGCAATGTTCCCGCGGAATGATTCCACTGATACAAGTCTGACAACGGATATTCCTATGGCAATACCGATCAGCCCCAGGACAACTGAACTCAGAACATGACCCAGGCCACAAAGAAATGTGATTAACATAGTTTTTTTTAGCGACCATTTCTTTGCCTGGCTGAGTACAATGAAGGGAAGGTAATGGTCTGGTCCCAGTATGGTATGAATAAAGCCAATTGAGATCGCGGTGACTGAAAGAAGTGCTATGGAATTATTCATCTGGTAAGTTTAAGCTGTTATAACAAGATATATCGTTATGCAATTATATTTATAACCCATATGGTGCCAAAGATACATTTATTATAAAATTATTCCTGATAAGCTGATCCTTAAAATATTTATAATTATTAACTTTGGCCGTTTTTGTTTAAATTTTTGGTTGGCAAAAACATTAAAAAGGAGAATCATGGACGGGACGGATAGGCATCTGGATATTAAGAGACTCTCTTTTGCAGGCATAATAGTCACCCTCGGAATAGTTTTTGGCGACCTTGGTACGAGCCCTTTGTATGTTATGAAGGCTATCGTAAACGGGGGAAGCGAATTTAATGAACTTCTTATTTATGGCTCAATGTCCTGCATATTCTGGACACTGACACTTCAGACTACAATTAAGTATGTGATCATTACCCTGAAGGTAAGCAATAAGGGAGAAGGCGGAATATATGCTCTTTTTGCTCTTATTAAACGAAAATCTTCATGGGCAGCGATACTTACAATGATTGGAGCCGGTGCTTTATTGGCCGATGGTGTTATAACCCCTGCAATTACAGTTACTTCGTCAATTGAAGGATTACGATTGTTTAATCCTGAAATTCCGGTTGTTGTAATTGTTCTTTTGATTTTCGCCGTGTTGTTCTTTATGCAGCAATTTGGTACAAACGTTATAGGAGGATCATTTGGTCCCATCATGGTCATCTGGTTTTCAATGCTTGGTATTTTAGGTTTTTCACAACTATCCCAACACCCTGGAGTACTAAGGGCTTTGAACCCGGAATATGCTTACAGGTTCCTTTCTGAATATCCGGGAGGATTTATTTTGCTGGGTTCGGTTTTCCTGGCTACAACCGGGGCAGAGGCTCTCTATTCTGATCTTGGACATTGTGGTCTTAAAAACATCAGGGTATCCTGGATTTTTGTAAAAGTTGCCTTGTTACTCAACTATTTTGGACAATGTGCATGGTTAATCATGAAAGGCGGACTTCAAAACGATGTCAATCCGTTTTATGGAATAATGCCGGAATGGTTTCTGCTTCCGGGAATAATTATTGCCACAGCAGCGGCTATTATTGCGAGCCAGGCTCTTATAAGCGGATCATATACCCTGATAAGTGAAGCAATATCTCTTAACTTCTGGCCAAAAATCAGAATATCCCATCCGACTTTTCTGAAGGGTCAGGTATATGTATCATCTGTAAACTGGTTTCTTTGGATAGCATGCAGTTTTGTCGTTATCTTTTTCAGACAATCATCTAATATGGAGGCTGCTTACGGTCTTTCTATCACATTAACAATGATTATGACGACGCTTCTTTTATCGTATTATTTACTTCAAAAGGGAGTATATCATAAATTAGTATTGCTTTTACTTTTCGTTTTTCTGACAATTGAAGGTAGTTTTCTTATAGCAAATCTTCACAAATTTAATCATGGAGGATGGTTTACAATTCTTCTGGCTGCATTATTCTTTTTGATTATGTATGGCTGGTATTTCGGAAGGAAATTGAAAAACAGGTATGTGACATTTACAAACCTTAACAAATATATCGAACTGTTTAATGACCTGTCCAAAGATGATTCTGTTGCTAAAACAGCAACCAACCTTGTCTATATTATAAAGGCCAACCGGCCAGACCAGGTAGAGTCAAAAGTGATCTATTCAATATTCCAGAAACAACCAAAACGGGCAGATACATACTGGCTTTTGCACGTTGATAAAATCGATGAGCCAAACAGATTTGATTATAAGGTCACCCAGATTATTCCGGGAGTTTTAATAAGAGTTGATTTCCATATCGGATTTAAGGTAGAGCCAAAGATTAACCTCTACTTTAAAGAGGTGTTGGAAGACTTGATGGCATCGGGAGAAATAAAGCTGGAAAGTAGTTTCGTTTCACTCAGAAAACATTCTCTTCCTGCAGATTTTAAATATGTTCTGATTGACCGGATAATGCCACGCGACTATGAGCTTTCAGGCATCGAGAATATCACCCTTGCACTTCACAGTATCTCCAGGCTCCTGTGCATTTCCGATGTAAAAGCTTTGCAACTTGATTCCGCTAATACTATTGAGGAACAGGTCCCTATTACTATTGATCAACCTCTTGAAAAGAGAATCAGCCGGATAAACTGATAATCCTTAATAAGATCCGTAAAGAAAAATTTTCAGCAGACTAAACTCCCTGTCTAAGGAGAAAAAAGTACCTTCTGATCGCGTTTGTCCTCTTTATTTATTATCTTGGCCAAAGGAATTTGTTTTATGGAATTATATGCAGTAATTGTAGCCGGTGGAAGCGGGAAACGAATGGGAGCAGAAATTCCCAAACAGTTTCTTGAGCTTGCCGGAAAACCGGTACTTATGCATACAATTGAAAGATTTAAATCATTCAATGATGCAATTGAAATTATAACAGTTCTTCCTGAAAACCAGCTCAGATTTTGGATTGATCTTCAAAAAAAATACTCTTTCACGGTTCCTCACACACTTGTTAAAGGCGGCTCCGCCCGGTTCTTTTCAGTAAGGAACGGGCTGAAGTTTGTTAATATCCCGGGTTTGGTAGCCATTCATGATGGTGTCAGGCCATTTGTGAGTATTGATACAATAAAAAGATGTTTTGATACAGCTGAGAAACTTGGTAATGCAATACCTTCAATTTCTTCGACGGAGACTCTGAGAATATTAACCGACCAGGGAAGTCTGCCTCTTAACCGGCTACATGTAAAACAGATACAAACGCCACAGGTTTTCGATGCCGGGCTTATTAAAAAAGCTTATTTACAGAATTATCATCCTGAATTTACGGATGATGCGACAGTACTTGAAAAGACCGGAGAAAAGATCAACCTAATCGATGGCAACCGCGAGAATATAAAGATCACCAACCCCGGGGACCTTCTGATTTCCACTGTGCTGTTCCCAACAATCTGCTGACGTTGTGTATCTTTGTTCCTCTTATGTAAAAAAAGATGTTTGAAAAGAGTGTTTTTAATTACCAGGGACTTGAAGTAAGAGTTTCTGATTATGCTAATGAAGGAATATTAGACATCCTTAATCACGCGGTACAGGGATCTGAAGGTGGATTAAGATTTTCGTTGCAGAATATTGCACCGCGTATTGCCGCATACAAAGGCCAGATAAGATTTGTCTCTCTTTATAAGAAAAATCAGATAACCGGGACGGTTGGCTCTTGTTTCCGGATCTCCGGACAGGGAAACTTAAGGTATCCAACCTCATATCTCAGGTACCTCGCGTTTCAGTCAACATATCAATCTGGTTTAAACTGGCGAAAACGAAAGAAAGTACTGATAAAGCCAGAGAAGGACGACAGTTTTAAACAAAAAACGCTGGAAATTTTCAGCAAACCTCATTTGCTTGATCTAAACGATGTTTTTGAAAGAGACAAGCATATAATGTATGCGTTTGTGGAGAGCATGAACGAAAGGTCAAAGAACCTGTTAAATCAGGCAGGATATGAATACATCAGATCATTCCTTACCGTGGCATTCAGCCGGTTTTCTTCAAAACCCGATAAGCGAGTTGTTAAACTCAGAAATGAAGAAAAAGGGCAAATGGAAGCCCTACTCCTGAAATATTACAGAGATTACTCCTTTTTTAGCACGGAATATTCATTTTTTGGCGATAAGTATTATATATTAAAAGAGGGTGATGAGATTATAGCCGGTGTAAGTGCAATCCCTTCAGTTTACAAAGTATATGATGTCCCCGGAATATGGGGTTGGGTAATGATGAGAGTTCTGCCTAAAACGCCATATTTCCGCAGACTGTTCCGGCCCGGAGAATTCAGATACCTTGTTTTTGATGCGATTTACTGCAAACAAGGACATGAAAATTTACTGGCAAATCTTTTTGAGTCGGCCTGTGCTGCCGAAGGATTCCATACCGGCCTGGCATGGCTCGATGATCGGAGTCAACTATATGATAAAATCAGAACCGGAGTAAAAATGGGCTCATTGAACCGGATGTTGAATGCAAAACCGGGATTGGTTTATACCCGGTTCATCAATCTGACAGAAAAAGAAAAGGATTTTTTTTATGATGTCCCTGCATATATTTCAGGTTTTGACTTTTCATAACAAGTGAACAGTACAATCACTCTTTAATATATGTTTGGGTGATAAAGGCTACATTTTAGCCAGCCAAAACCTTTATGTATACTGAAAATTATTATTTTTGTGTGGACAACGGGTTGTTAGCTCAGTTGGTTTAGAGCATTACCTTGACAGGGTAGGGGTCACTGGTTCGATTCCAGTACAACCCACTGAACAAAAAGCGCAAACAGTTAAAAAATAGCTGAATGCGCTTTCTATTATGGGTTGGTTTGGTTTTCTGTCATTCGTTAATAGTTGTTACTGTATCAAAATTTTTTCTGTATAAATTTTTTCTCCGGTATAAATTTTTACAAAATAGCTTCCTTTGGGAGAGTTAGCAAGGTCAATCTCGTTTGATGTTTGTTGGTTGAATTTAGATTTAGAATTAGAATAAATCATTTGCCCAAGCGCATTATAAACTTCCAATTTGTAATTCGTCATTTGTAACTCAATATTCTTTATCGTGAACTTTCCGCCGGTGGGGTTGGGATAAGCGGAAATATTTTCTTTAGCCACTTCTGCAATGGCGCTGACAGGATTGAGTTTGTCGAGGACGGTTTGCAGACGATTCCGGGCTTCGGTTATTGCTTTATTATTTGGATCGGCGGCGACCAAATTCTCTACAAACGGTGCGTCACTCATGTCGAACATCTCGCTGCTTTGGGTGAGCTTGAAGCCTTGTTCGCGGACATACCATTTTGCACCGAGCTGGACAAAGATCCATTCGCGTGGAGTGCCATTATCTCCGCGCAACTGTGGCGCGAAACTGCGGCTGTCGAAAGTGACACCTTTCGGCATCTCAGCACCGGTCATTTCAGTGAACGTGGCAAAGAAATCGCTGAAGTCTACCAAATCATTAAGGACCTTGCCCGCGGGGGTCGTACCTTTCCAGTTAGCAATCAGCGGCACGCGGCTGCCGCCTTCAAGAACCGTACCTTTTTGGCCGTTAATCTTGCGCCCGTTGATGAACGATCGGTCGGCGCCGAATTTCGCCGTACCGTTGTCGCCGGTGAACACGATAAGTGTCTTCTCAAGCAAGCCAAGCGTGTCAAGTTCAGCGATGAGCTGGCCAACCTGCTTGTCGAGATAGGCGACGTTGTCTTCATAAAAGTCAATCGTGTCAGACTTGCTGTCAGGCGTGCGCAGTATCGGGCCATGGATGAGATGCGTCGGGTAATAGAAGTAGAACGGTTGCTCGCGGTGTCGTTTGAAGAAGTCCACGGCGAAGTCGAAGCAGACATCGGGACAGTAAACGTCCTGGGGGGTTTCGACAAGCTGGTTGTTTTTCGTGTAGCTCGTTTCCCAATACCACCCACCCGCAGTAGGGTCGGTAAGCCATTCGTCAAAGCCCCAGTCGCCTGGCGTGTCACCCATCTGGCGCCATTTGCCAGCCATGCCCGTGGCGTAGCCGGCCTGCTTGAGCGTGCGAGCTATCGACGGCTCGTTATTGAACGATGGCTGACCGGCCGTCTGGTTCGTCAGTCCGCCAGTTCGAAACCCGTAGCGGCCTGTCATGATCACGCACCGCGATGGCCCACACAACGGCATCGAGTAGCACTGCGTGAAGCGGGTGCCCGTCACGGCGAGCCGGTCGAGGTTTGGTGTCTTTCCTTTGAACCGATCCGAGTTGTAGCAGCCAACACCATCAAGGCCATAGTCATCGGCCAGAATGAAGACGATGTTGGGCTTATCAGTCGTTTTGGACAAGGGGGTGGAGGGCAGCGCTGCCAGCGGTGCCGGCAGCAGGGTGGCGAGAGCCAGGGCGACTGTACCGGATTTGCTTTGTTTTACTTTCATTTTCGTTTTACTTTCTTTCATTGTTTGATTAGTTTTTGTTATCATGTTCAACAGTTATTATTACTTTTCCACCTCTTTTAGTTGAAGAACATCAGATGGTCCAAACTTTGTGTAAACTATTGCTTTCATTTTATGTAGATTCTTTTTTTAGAATACGATTAACAGCCTCACTAAAAATTTTGATATTTTGTTCGACTATGTTCATAAGTCAAAAATACTATAATATTTCTTGTAACGTAACTAATCAGTCCGAAGTATGAAGATTTGTAATCACATACTCCAGCACCTCAAGCACCTGACTTGTGTCTTCCGGCTTCTTGACTTCTGACTTCCACCGCCAATATTACTTGAATGTATCATAAATAACTCTTTATTTGTTCTTCAGGAGATCAAAATTTTTAATAAAACACGGGGGATTGTAATAAGGATCAAAACCGGGATTTTTGACAATTTCGCCTGTTCTGAGGTTAATATATCCTTTTATATACTGAGATGGCAATTGGTACACCAGTTCAGAATTATCATTTACCGCCGGGGGTGCCTCAGTTAAAATATTTTCAAAAGAGTAATTTTTAATACCGGCTTTTTCTAATTCCATTGAGTAGTAATTAACAATATCACTTGATATGCAAATAATTATAAGATACTCTCCAAAAAATTTCCGGCTGTTATGTTTGATTATCAGATCCAGTTTATCTTTTGAAACCGGCAAAGCAGTTTTATAAAATGAATCGACAAATTTAAAGCCATCTTTAAGAATACTTTTAGCATCAGCCACATCTTTTGTGTAATGCATATAGATCTTCAGATCCTTATCATTCTCAAGAATAAAATTTATCGTACTGTCCTCAAGTAATTTATCAGTAAAAAATGAAGTGTATTGACTTAATTTTTGAATTTCCAGAAGAAATGCCATCATTTCATCCATACTCCGGCTTTTTTCAATTCCGGACAATCTTTTTACAGTAGTTTCAATGAATATATTTTTTTTCGCCAGTTGAATGTGCAAAAGAACAATATATCCAAGCAACGCGACTATTAATATTAACACCACAATCTGGATTGTCATTTTTACAATTTGTGAGATTAATAATATTTAATAAAGGTAACAAAAAATGAGATCATTAACAATGATTTAAGAAATAAAAGCAACTTTTAAATTGGATATTTATTGCGAAACAGAAAAAATCCGGCACCGAAAAACGGATACCGGATGTCATAGAAGATATCAGGAATTAAAAACGAAAACTATTTTTGTTTTTCCGGATGGTTGCTTACCGGTTTAATGCCATCTTCAGTTACTATCCACGATCTGCTGACAGATTTACAACTGAGGGAATCAGAATTCTCGTAATCTTCATAAACTGAACGTGTGTGTAAAAGATTTTCTGACGATTTGTCAAATTTTATAACTGTGCCTTCCTGTATATAAAGATCGATACGAATATTATCAGCTGCCCATTTGCGTCCTGCAGGAATGGTAAAATATTCATCAAGCACGAGAGTATCGCTATTTTCGCTGTATTTGTACTGCAACTGTTCGGTTTTTTTTATTGCATCGAGCTCGCTGCGGCCTGATGAAAGCTTCCTTACTTTTATTTTTGATACTCCGTTATCAGAGCTGTATATGTTTAAATATGTACGGATATATAGTTCTTTCTTTTCTTCATTTATAAAAACAGTGTATGCTTCTTTTTTAAGTGAGAGCTCTTTATCAAATTTAAGGTCAGAAACTTTCTTGTCAGCTTTTATATAAAGAGTATCGGGCTTGTTGGGCAGGATATACTGAGATGATGATTTGCCGGTTTCAGCAAAACTGATTCCTTCATTGAACAGAATCATTGCAAGTACTGCTAAGGTCAATACCCACAGAACCAGACCAGCCAGACTAAAGACGCCATCTTTCGCTTTGAACCAGAAAATCATTTTTACTCCCCAATAGATCAATGCGAGCATCGGCAAAATAATTGCAACTGCTGCAAGAGCTATTATCCATGGAGCAACTGCCGGGTTCACAATATAGTTCAGAAAATCAGGGGAATAGATCAGGTTCATATCAAACACGTGGGTCGGGAATGACCCCGGGTATTTGAACACGAAAATCATGACAAAGCTTAGAATAAAAAGGAATCCTGTCAGTACAAGCACAACGCCTATAATTATGAGGAAGATACGCAATATGATAAAGCACACCCTGCCTATTGCCCTGAAAACTTCATTTAAAGCATTGCCAATTCTGGTGGTGTTGTAATATCCTGCATTGTATAAGGGAGCACTTGGCGGTGTGGTTCCGTCGGGTTGTTTGTTATGCGAATAGGCTGAATGGCAGGCATTACCATACATCTCTCTTTTTTTTGCGTCGTTATTCGCTGAAGGAAGCGCAATCCATAGAGCGATATAAACGAAAAATCCAATACCGAAGGACACAGTAAAAAGTACAAACAGTATCCTGAACAATACAGGATCAGTATTCAGGTAAGCCCCTAAACCACCACAAACACCGCTGATAATTGAATCGTCGGGATTACGGTACATTCTTTTCCTCTGAGAAGTATAAACTGGTGGTTCTGTCTCAATTTCATTATGATCAAAATCTTCCGGTTTTCCGATAATTGCGATCATTGTCTCAACATTCTCTTTTGATACAGCGCCGGCCAGTCCATTTTGTGACTGGAATATTTCAGCGATACGCGATTCGATATCCTCAATTGTTTCATGTCCTCCCTGAACATTTCTGAAGCGGTTATTTATTGCCTGAAGGTAATCGCGCAATATCCTGTAAGCCTCTTCGTCAATCTGAAACAGGGTACCGGCGATATTTATATTTATAGTCTTGTCCATTATTTTCAGTTTTAATTGGTTAATAACAGGTTACCTTGTTCTGATCAGATTGACTGATTCAACGAGCTCCTTCCACGATTTATCGAGGTCGGAGAGATAAGCGCGGCCCTCTTCAGTAAGTTCGTAATATTTGCGTGGCGGACCCTGTTGCGATTCTTCCCAGCGGTAACTAAGTAATCCGGCATTTTTTTGCCTGGTCAGAAGCGGGTAGAGGGTTCCTTCAACCACTATTACCTCTGCCTCTTTAAGTTCCTTTATTATGTCGCTTGCATAGCAGGAATTCCTGGACAAAACCGAAAGGATGCAATATTCCAGAATCCCTTTGCGCATCTGTGCTTTTGTATTTTCTAAATCCATGATATTTTTTTTAAATTTTACATTCAAATAGTTGAATTTCACTGAGGTCAAAACTTCATATTCTTTCTGACACTATCGAATTCTTTTTTTACAGAGTCTTTTATATTATGAATATTTACCGGGTTGCCTTTCATCTCAATTTTCTGAGCAGTCGTTTTTGCTTCAGGGATAACAATATACAATATAAGGTATACTAAAACTCCCAGACCTCCACCAAGGGCAAGAGCGACAAAAATGATCCTGATAAATACCGGATCGATATCCCAATATGCGCCCATCCCGGCGCAGACACCACCTATCACCCTGTGGTCGGTATCGCGGTACATCCGGTGATAGCCTGGCGATGAAAACTTATCCCGTGCTGATGGTCCGTCATTGGCGGAAATATCCTCAGGAGTTCCTAAAACTGATATAGCCTGCCGGACGTCCTCAATGTTTATTACCTGTTTATAAGAGGTAAGCCTGGTACGGAATAGTTCCGCCACGCGGGTCTCGATATCTGAAAGTATCTCCGATGAACTTTCTTCTGCTGCAAAATGAAGTTCAAGGTTCTTCAGATAATGTTTAAGTTCGGAGTATGCATCCTCGTCGATGCTGAAAGAATATCCGCCGAGGTTAATGTTTACTGTGATTTTCATGGTTCTTTTTATTTATTACTACTGTTTAATACATGTAACATGACAATGCAAAGATATATATAAAATAATATACTATGCAATACATGGTACTAAAATAATTCAATTATTTTTGAAAATATTTTTAAATGTGCAGGAAATCAGTAGAATAAAAATAAGAAAAATAAATATTTTTTAACAACGCACTAAATATTTCTCATTGTTCACCTCATCCTCCGGCTTCTTCTACATGATTTAAACCTTATTCTCCGGTTTCTTCTACATGATTTAAACCTCATTCTCCTGCTTCTTCTACATGATTTAAACCTCATCCTCCTGCTTCTTCTACATGATTTAAACCTCATCCTCCAACTCCTTCTCCTTGAGGAGAAGGAGGGTAATGAAAAGAAAGACAGTATGTTAGCCCCTCTCCTCAAGGAGAGGGGTTGGGGTGAGGTAAAATCAATGGAGAGGGGTTGGGGTGAGGTAAAATCAATGGAGAGGGGAACGAGGTGAGGTAAAACAATGAGAAAGATTGGAAAGAATTGATAATAAATTTGAAAGATGTAAATTTGATCATTAATGAAATTTCAGTAAAATCTTCTTCTATGCCTGATTATAAGGATAACCTCTCATGGGCAGCAAAGCCAGATATTTTCAAAAGAGCTAAAGAATTAAGAAAATCCTTGACTGAGTCAGAAGAAATCCTTTGGCAACATCTAAGAAATAATAAATTGGGCGGATTAAAATTCAGACGACAGCATCCGTTGGATATATTCATCGCCGATTTTTACTGTCACCAAAAGAGATTAATAATAGAACTGGACGGAGGAATTCATGACTTATTAGAACAGAAGGAACATGATGAGGGACGGACATTTGAACTTGAAGAAAAAGGATTTAAGGTTCTACGTTTTAAAAATGATGAAGTAATAAATAATATAGAAGAAGTTCTTTCGAGAATTCAAAACCATTAATGTACCACAATTAAATTTTGGGAATGACCTTTCTGTCAAATCTGTAATTTCTATCTTTATCGAAATATTATTTAATGATGAAGAAAAAATACAAATGGGGAATTCTTGCCCCCGGGAAGATGTCGGCAAAATTTACCAGGGGACTTAAGTTGCTCGATAATGTTGAATTATATTCAGTGGGATCGCGCGATATTCAACGTGCAAAACAGTTTGCCAATGAATATGGTTTTAAAAAATATTACGGCAGCTATGAAGAGCTGGCCTCTGATCCTGAGCTGGAAGTTGTTTATATAGCATCACCACATTCGCATCATTATGAGCATACTATGCTCTGTCTGAAGAATAAAAAAGCTGTTTTGTGTGAAAAGGCATTTGCTTTAAACAGCCGGGAGGTGGGAGGGATGATCAGGGAGGCTGCAAGGCAAAAAGTATTTCTTATGGAGGCGTTATGGCCGCAATTTCAGCCTATTTATAAGAAAACGAAAGAGATACTTCATGGAGGGGAACCGGGGGAAATATTACACCTGGATGCACGTTTTACATTCCAGCCGCCTTATGACCCCACCGAAAGAAAATTCAACCTCGAACTTGGCGGTGGCTCCCTCCTTGATATTGGCATATATCCGGTGATAGATGCTCTTTATTTTATGGGAGTGCCTTCTGAGGTAATCGCGAAAGCTTCATTTGCAGATTCCGGGTCGGAGGATTCTATCAGTATAATATTTGGTTATGACAATGGACGTATGGCCACTCTTTACAGCTCATTCCGGACCAATGCAGGGATTGGATGTGACTTGTTGTGTGAAAACGGGAATCTTTTCTTCTCCCGTGAGCGCGATATGTCTCAACGGCTGACCGTTAAAATGAATGGCAAAGAGAATAAGGTATATTCACTTTTTCCTGACGGTATGGGTTACCATTTCGAAGCCATGGAAGTTATGAAATGTCTTGACGAAGGAAAACTTGAAAGCGAGGTTGTTCCTCACTCTTTTAGCCGCGACCTGATGAGCACACTTGACAGGATAAGGCAGGCTGCAGGAATTGTATTTCCGGGTAGGGATTGAAAAAGAGTGAGGGGGAGAATGGGTGATGTGGAGAAACGCGAAACCAGATTCAACCATGTCAAAAACCGACTCAGATATAACCACTGAAGATGCTTTTTACAGGAAGAAACTTCTGCTGAGCATAATCATCCCGGGGATCTTTATTTTCTTAATGTGGCTTGTAAAGATTGTTGAGATTCTCTTTGATATTGATTTTTCTTCTCTCGGGATATACCCATTAGCGGCAAGAGGATTACCGGGAATTATTTTCTCTCCCTTTATTCACGCTGATTTTAACCATCTGTTTAATAATTCATTGCCACTGTTTTTTCTCGCGACAGCTCTCTTCTATTTTTATTCGGAAGTGGCGCTGAAAGTTTTTATTTGGACATATTTTCTTACCGGGGCGCTGGTATGGATCGCAGGAAGAGAAGCATGGCATATCGGAGCCAGCGGACTGGTTTATGGTCTTGCATCATTTCTCTTTTTCAGCGGGATATTACGCAGATACTTCAGGCTCATTGCATTATCGCTTCTTATTGTATTTCTTTATGGATCAATGGTATGGGGCCTATTCCCGGGAGTATTTAAGAACGTATCATGGGAGTCGCACATGCTTGGGTTCGTATCCGGAGTAGTACTGTCGGTCTGGTACAGGAAAGAAGGCCCGCAGCAACCAGTTTATGAGTGGATGGAGGAAGAAGAAGAGATTGGGAGAGGGGGAGATGTTCCAAAAACTTAAAGTGTTTGATAAAGATTTCAGTATGTAACATGGAGATCGCAGACAAGAACGTCTGTAAAGATTATGTTGAAGATATTTACCTTGATAGTTGACCAAGTCGGGCAAATTGCTACCTTTAAAGCCAAATTTACCGGGAAACCTGATAATACTATTTGCGCATGAATAACAAACCTGTTGCTGTCATTACAGGTGCCAGCAGAGGAATAGGCAGGTCGGTTGCAATTGCTTTAGCGGCCGAAGGGTATGATATTGCAGCAATAGCCCGTACCATCGATAGTGAAGGAATGGAAAATCTTGGCCTTGAGGTTGAAAAAATAGGAGCCCAATTCTTCCCGATAGGTTTGGATATCTCATGTACCGGTTGTCAGAAAGAGGTTGTTTCAAATATCCTTGAAAGATATGGGAGAATCGATTTTCTGGTTAACAATGCCGGTGTAGCACCGCTTCAGAGAATTGATGTTCTTGACATGACCGAAGAGAATTACGAAAGAGTAATGAATATTAATCTGAAAGGGCCGGTGTTTTTTGCACAGAAGATTGGCAGGGAAATGATTTGGCTGAAACAGCAGATGGTTGATTATAATCCTGTTATAGTATTTGTTACATCAGTATCATCAGTGCTTTCATCTACAAACAGGGCAGAATACTGTGTTTCAAAAGCCGGGCTAAGTATGGCTTCAACAATTTTTGCAGACAGGCTTTCACGTGAAGGGATTCTTGTTTATGAAGTGCGCCCCGGTATTATCCAGACCGATATGACGGCAAAAAATAAAGATAAATACGACAAACTGATCAACGAAGGGCTTGTTCCTCAAAAAAGATGGGGATTACCGGAAGATATTGGTAAAGCTGTAGCTTCAATCGCAAGGGGTGACTGGAATTTTTCCACGGGAATGATATTTGAAATCAGTGGCGGTCTGAATATCCACAAACTCTGAAATTCTGATTATTTTTCTGCTTAAGAGTTTAATCTGGTAATGCAACAATTTCAGTATCTCCCTTTATACTGTCCGGATTAAGGATCTCAAAACGGTATTTGTTCTGCCGGAGAAAATCCACAACATACTTATGGCATTCAGGATTATGAGTTGCAACTATCATTTTGGGGCGGGCAGAAAAAATTACATCTTTTAATCCTTTAAGAACTTCGATTTCACCGCCCTCGACATCTATTTTAATAAAACCCGGGGAAGGAAGAGAGCCATCCTTTACCATTTTGTCAATTGATACCTGTCTGACCCGAATTTTACCATTCTGGGAAACATGACCGGTAGCAGAACCATGACCTGTATCGAAACTAACGTCCCCGTCTGATTCTCCAACCGCGGCTTCAAAAAGCGTAACGTTTTGAAAATGATTAACATTCATGTGCTTTTTGAAGAACATGGCATTCATCGGACGTGGTTCGAAGGCGTAAATACTTCCTGATCCTTCATTTAATACAGCAGCAATTGCTGAGAAGTACCCAACGTGAGCGCCGATATCAAAAAATACTTCTCCCTTATTAAAATTTTTAAGAAAAGCTTCGGTTTTATATAATTCCTGCGTCCCCTTAATAAATTTGCCTCCTGAAGTGACAATCCACTTTTTACCATTTAAAGGTCCGGCATTAATTTTAACCATTATTCCGCTAAAGGCTATCTTAAAAGCATGTTTTATTTTCATATGCTCCGAATCAATTATTTCTTGTCGGCAAATTTATTAAAATAATCCTTAAAGTAGAATATAACGCCCAACGACAACAAAAAACTAACGGAATGCGGGTAAGTCAGAGCGCAAATGAATGAATCCGGAGAATAGGCCGAATAGACACGAAATCTGGATATTAAGTTGAGTCATGCTATATTTTCTTTACTGTTGTTCTAAGATGGTTTAACTCAACTTTATAATCTCAAGAACCACTGAAAATCAACAATGCTAATTTCATCCATCCGGGTTAATTCCCGGGTGGGTGGATTTTTAATATAGTTGCATTTTGTCTATACAATGTGTAAATTTGATAAGGTACATATTCTGAGAAAGATAAACATAATATTATCCGATATGAAAAATATATTTAGAATTTCAATTGTAATCCTGGTGATCCTGTCAATTTTTCTAATTCACTCCTGTAAGAAAAAAGAGAAACTTATGCCCCCTTCTCTTATAACAACAGCTGTGACAGAAATATCTTTTACAACTGCTGCTTCAGGAGGTGATCTTACAGATATAGGAGGGGCTTATATAACTGCCAGAGGTGTCTGCTGGAATACATCCGGAACCCCGGCCATTCTGGACAGTAAGACAATTGAAATTGGAGGATTGGGATCTTTTACCAGCAGTCTTACCCAGCTTACCCCGGGTACAAAATATTATGTAAGAGCCTATGGGACCAACGTTGCCGGTACAGGTTATGGCAATGAGGAATCATTTACTACCAGCCAGGTTGCACTACTTGTTCTGACAACGACGACAATAACTTCAATTACACAAACAACCGCAGTCTCAGGAGGAAAACTGCAAGGTACGACATATTTTGTGCGATCTTATGGAACAAACAACGCAGGAACTTCTTATGGAAATGAAATAAGTTTTTCAACAACAGCAACATTACCAACAATAACTACCACTGCGGCATCCTTAATAGCAGGAAACACAGCAACAAGCGGCGGAAATATTACCAGCGATGGAGGATCATTAGTTACTGCACGTGGTGTATGCTGGAGCACTTCATACAGCCCTACAGTTGCAAATAGCAAGACGACAGACGGCTCAGGCACCGGTAGTTTTGAAAGCAACTTATACGGATTAACTGCCAGAACATATTATTACTTGCGTGCTTATGCAACCAATATCGTTGGAACGGCGTATGGTACACAAATAAGTTTCTTAACATTAGCAGGACTTCCTACAATTACAACATCTGCAATAATCGGGATTACCTCTACAACTGCCATCAGTGGTGGAAATGTAACCTCTGATGGTGGAGCGTCTCCTTCAGCTCATGGAGTTTGCTGGAGCACATCATCTAATCCAACAATTGCAAACAGTAAAACCTCAGATTGTACTGGAACAGTAGTATTTCCAAGTTCAATAACAGGATTATCAGTGGGCACAACTTATTATGTGAGAGCCTATGCCACCAATAGTGCAGGTACGGCTTATGGGGATGAGCTAATTTTTACTACATCTATGGCAAATGCAACCGTAACCGACATTGTCGGCAATACTTATTCAACTGTAGCTATTGGTACCCAGGTTTGGATGGCAGAAAATCTGAAAACTGTCAAATTAAATGATGGCTCAGCTATTCCTTTAGTAACAGAGAGAGCAGCATGGGCAGCTTTAGTCACACCTGGCTACTGCTGGTATAATAATGATTCAGCTACCTATAAAGCTACTTATGGAGCCTTGTACAACTGGTACACTGTTAACACCGGCAAACTATGTCCCATGGGCTGGCATATTCCTGCTGATACAGAATGGGATACATTAATACACTACCTAATGAACAACGGTTATGGTTTCCAGTGTAGCGGAAGTGACATAGCCAAATCCCTGGCAGCCACATCGGGTTGGAATACTTCTTCATATATAGGCTATCCTGGCGGCGACCAGGCGAGTAACAATCGAAGTGGTTTTACAGCTCTTCCGGCTGGCTTCCGTTTCGATGATTTTACATTCGCCTATCTTGGAAGCGAAGCTGAATGGTGGTCTTCTACAGAGTACTCTTCAACACAGGCCTACTATGCGTTAATGAGATACGAGCTCGAATATATGTTCATATCCACCTTCCCAAAGAAATTTGGCTATTCTGTCCGTTGCTTGAAGGATAATTAACCAGGTAAAAAGGTGTTCGGGTATGCTCGCTTTACTATTATGTGCCCATTGTTCAGAATGAGCCGTTGGTTGCCTCAGAAATGTTTCATTATAGTTTCAGTAGGA
>JAPLEB010000099.1 GCA_026391555.1 Bacteroidia bacterium
ATCAGACTTCATATTCTTATGTTTATTATTTTCAGGCTGTTAAGGAAGGTAAATATGTAATCGCTCCTGCTACATTTACCCTGAAAAACAAAACCTATGCGTCTGACTCCATGTATATTGAAGTTGTCGGCAACTCTTCCCGGAAACAAAATGTTTCTGCAGAGGGCAATAATACAGCAAATGAGTCAGGTGTTGAGTCTTCAGGGGGAGATATATTTGTTAACCTTTCACTCAACCGTAAAGAAGTCTATCTTGGTGAGCATATTGTGGTAACAGTCAAAATTTATACCAGGGTCAATATTTCAGGAATTAACGAAATTAAATTCCCGTCATTTAACGGCTTCCTGAAATCGGACCTTGTTACACCGCCTCTCACATCACTGCAACAGGAAAACATTAATGGTACAGTGTACGGAACAGGTGTGGTTCAACAGTTTCTGCTATATCCACAGATTACCGGTGAAATTAATATCGATCCGGTTCAGTTATCTGTTCTCATTCAACAAAAGTCAGCTCAGTCAGATCCATTTTTTGGAGATTTTTTTACACAATATCAGACAATACCCAGGGCCATTGCAAGCCAGTCAGTAAAAGTAAATGTTAAATCTTTACCGGGGATTCAACCTGATGATTTTTCAGGAATAGTGGGGAAGCTTGATCTTAAAGCTGTATTAAACAAAGATTCTGTAAATGTGAATGATGCTGTTAACTTTAAAATAGCTCTTTCCGGAAGTGGAAACCTTAAAATTGCAGCAACTCCGGAACTTAAATTATCTCCCGATATTGAAGTTTATGATCCTAAAATATCGGATGATATAAAGAACGGACTTAACGGAACATCAGGACAAAAAAGTTTTGAATATTTGCTGATACCGCGACATTATGGTGATTTTACAATACCAGCCATAACTTATTCCTATTTTAATACTTCCTCTGGCAAATATGAAAAACTGACAACCAGGGAGTTCCATTTTTATGCACGTAAAGGTAATGAACAAAACACGGGAGTCACCGTTTATGGAGGTGTCTCAAAAAAAGATATCAAATACCTGGGAAAAGATATAAGGTTCATTAAATCAGGCTCTGGGAGGCTCACTAAATCAGCGAATATCATTTTATCAAAGCGTTCATTTTACAGCGCTTACGCGTTTGCCCTTTTCGCTTTCCTTGTAATATTATTTATCAGAAGAGAACATATCAGACGCAATTCGGACCTCTCGATTGTCAGGAACAGGAAAGCCGGAAAGGTTGCTGTCAAAAGGCTGGGCACAGCTTCGTTATGTCTTAAGAATGAACAGATCGATAAGTTCTATGAGGAGATTCTAAAAGCGATTTGGGGCTATCTGAGCGACAAACTGAATATTCCGGTTTCCGATCTGACGAGGAATAATGCAATCACCTGCCTGACTGAAAGAGGAATAGATGAAGATAGAATAATAAACCTGAATGAAATTCTTGATGCATGCGAATATTCAAGATTCGCACCATCTGCATCCGGGACAGAGGCATCAACTATTTATGAGGGTGCATCACAATTTATTAAATCAGTTGAAAACTCAATAGGCTAAAAAATGAACTCAATAATTCGAAATTTACTTACACTACTTTTTATTTCTCTTTTTGCAAGTGATGCTGTTTCACAGGATACAAATGCAGAAAAATTCGAACAGGGAGTTACTTACTTTACTTCAGGGAGTTACAAAGAGGCGCTGCAGGTATGGAACGATATTTATAAAACCGGTTACCGTTCTGCAAACCTTAGCTATAATATCGGAAATGCATATTTTAAACTCAACGATATCCCTGATGCAATTCTGTTCTACGAACGTGCATACCTGCTTAATCCGGCAGACGAAAATATTAATTATAACCTTCAGATTACAAGGACTCTCATCGTTGACCGGTTTCAGGAGATCCCGGAGCTCTTCTTTGTTAGATGGTATAATTTCATGTCGCTGGTTTTATCTACAAACAGTTGGGGAAAAATAAGTATTTCTTCCTTTATTCTTTGTCTTTTATTGTTGTCTCTCTATATTTATTCCTCAAGGTACCGTCGTAAGGTTATCGGATTCTGGCTGGCGGTTTTCTTTTTTATTCTCACACTTGCGTCTTTTGCTTTCACTGTAAAAAATAAATCAATGGTTTATGACAGTCATAAGGCAATTATTTCCAACCCGTTGGTAAGCGGTAAGAGTTCTCCTGACAATAGCGGAACTGACCTGTTTGTTCTGCATGAAGGCACTAAGGTATCCATTGAAGATGAAGTCGGAGGGTGGGTTGAAATAAGACTTTCAGATGGCAATAAGGGATGGGTACCGGTAAATTGTCTTAATATAATATAACCCGTTTGCAACTTATTTGCTATATTTCAGGTCAGATAAATTAGGTATTATTAATTCTTTCCTGTTATGAAAAATCTATTTATTATTTCGATAATTATTCTGTCTGTTATTGCATGTAATAAGACTGAATTTTCCCCTGAGGGGCCTATCGATATCAGAGTCAGAAACTTATCAGATGTTACTTTCAATGAAGTAACTGTAAATACTTCAGACACTCTTGGGAATATCGGCTTAGGTAATATTGGTCCCGGAAATGAGTCTGGATATTTTCGTTTTGAAAAGGCATATCCTAAAGCCGAAATAACAGCTAAAGTTAACGGTCAAATATTCTCAACAGGAACTGTAAATTATAATGGAATGACTTATATCGGTCAGGCAAAGATCACTTACGAGGTATGGATTTCTGATTTTAATAATAAAAAACTGGAGATCAGCAAATGCATCCCGGATGCGGGATTGGATTAAATGGATAAGTACATTACAACTATTTCCAGTTTATCGGCTCAATCCCATTTTCTCTCAGATAGTCATTACATCTGCTAAAGTGTTTATTCCCGAAGAATCCTCTGGAAGCTGAAAGAGGAGAGGGGTGAACAGATTCTAACACCAGATGTTTTGATCTGTCAATTGATTCACCTTTTTTCTGGGCATAAGCTCCCCAAAGGAAAAAAACAATATTCTGCTTTTCTTTATTGAGTGTACTTATAACACTATCTGTAAACTGCTCCCATCCCTTTTTCTGATGAGATCCCGCCTGGCGCGCTTGTACTGTAAGAGTTGCGTTCAGAAGTAATACTCCCTGTGCAGCCCATCTTTCAAGGTTTCCTGATTCAGGCCTGCTTAACTCCAAATCCAATTCAATTTCTTTAAAGATGTTAATAAGGCTTGGGGGAAAATCAACACCCTCCCTGACTGAAAAACATAACCCATGTGCTTGTCCAGGCCCATGATAAGGGTCTTGTCCGATAATAACAACTTTAACATTTTGGAATGGGCAAAGATTGAATGCATTGAAAATCAGGCTCCCTGGAGGATAAATGGTTTTGGCTTTATATTCATCCTTAACAAATTCTGAAAGTTTAATGAAATATTCCTTTTCAAATTCTTCTTTCAACTTTGACTTCCAGCTTGTTTCAATCTTAACATCCATTTTTTATTGCTGTAGATAACTTTTGATAATCGAAAGTACCGCTAATGTAATAAAAAAGGTTGAAGCTTAGGCTAAGGTTTAGAATTACTTAACCTTAAGATTTTATGTATTAACTTTACAAGAAAAAATTGCTATTGAAACAGAACGCAAGTTTCTTGTAAAAGGCGAATTCAGACATCTGGTTGTCAATTATAATGCTTACCTCAATAAATAAAACTCACTTGTTCAGATCACCAATAATTCTCTGTAAAACTTCAATAAAAGGGTATCCTGCTTCTTTTGTAGCCGCAACAAAACCTCCATCAGGTGATATACATGGATTGGCATTAATTTCGATTACAAAAACATTATCAGAACTATCAGTTCTTACATCGACCCTGGCATAGCCCTTTAATCCAAATAAATTCCAGCAGGCGATTGCAGATTCTTTAAGATCTTTTTCTAACTTTTTGTTCAGACTCTTACCGGGAAACTCCCTGACTGTGTTTACAAATTCAAAGCTATCCATTTCCCATTTTGCTTTGAAATCAACTATCTTAGGTTGGTTCTCAGCAAAATTAACAAAGGCTATTTCAGCAGGCGGTAATACCTCTGGACCATTTTCCCCGGCTAACACGCTGATATTAAATTCTCTGCCATCAATAAAATCTTCAATAAACCAATGAGCATCATCAAGCCCTTTAATCTTTTCATCAAAACCAGGTTTGTATTCAAACACCGATTCGCTGGTAATTCCAAGGGAACCATCTTCCCAGATTGGTTTAACAATATATTTTCTTCCGGGTTTAAGCAGATTAATCTGGGATGGTAAGTAACAGGCTGGATTATTTATACCGGCATTACTCATTGCTTTGCTTGCAAGCGTTTTATTGCTTGTAATAAACATTGCCTCAAGCGGATTGCCTGAATATGGAATCGAATACATATTCAGGAGTGCCGGGATAAAATAATTCAGTTCTCCCTTATTATTAATAGATTCGACAAGATTGTAGATAAAATCAGGCTTTTCAGCAGCAAGCGCTGCTATCTCATCCATAAACCGGTTTGTAATTCCCTTCCTGAAAACGGTTATTCCAAGTTCTATAAGGTGTTGCTCAATATATGCTACCTGATCAAGAACATCAAGCTCATCTGCAAAAGCTCCTTCACGTGGTTCGTTATAAATAATACAACATCTTCTCATTATTTTTCAGACTTACGTTAATCCTATACCCGGCACTCGGAACCTTGAACTTTGAACTTTTCACCCCTTAATCCTCTTGATTGCCGCTTTCATTATCATCTCCATTAAAGCCTGGTATTCAATACCATACATTCGAGAAAGTATTGGAAGATCGGAATGAACAGGATTAAGACCTGCAAGTGGATTTGCTTCAATGAAACATATTTTTCCATTTCGATCGGCTTTCAGGTCAACTCTGCCGGCATCGACAGCTTCAAGAGTTTTCCAGGCACGAAGGGCAACAGATTTGCATTCGTCAACTATTTCAGCATCGAGAGGGGAATATTTGCAGTAATCCAGATAATTCTCCTTAACCTCAACAGAATACGGAAGGTTATTTGCACATATTACCTCCATTCCGCCAATTGCCACTGCGTCATCTCCATATCCAACTATTCCGACAGTAAATTCCCTGCCCGGTAAATACTCTTCAACAAGAGCAGGTTGTTTGAACTCTTTAAGTATCCACTCAACCATTATTTTTAGTTCTTCTGAAGAATTAACGAGGCTTTTTTCCGTAATTCCTTTTCCTGTACCTTCCGATACCGGCTTGACAAAGAGAGGATATTCAAGATTACACTTATCTAAATCTTTCAGTTCAGTCATAAGACAACCGGGGCTGACAGGAACCCCTGCGGCAGCTACTACAAGCTTTGCAAGATGTTTATTGAGTGATAGTCCCATTATTACCGGGCCGCTGAACACATAAGGTATTTTGTATTGGTCAAGAATAGCAGGAACAACTGATTCCCTACCGTCTCCGTACAATCCCTCCGCAATATTAAAAACAATATCCCAACTTTTGCCTTTGGCAAGAGCCTCAATCAACTGAAAAGCATTCCCGACAGGTTCTGTTTCATACCCCATTATTTTTAAGGAATTTTCCAATGCGTCGACAGTTTCCTGCTTGTCAAATTCGGCAGTCTCATCCATGGAATATCCGCGGTCGATATACCATGACCGTAGATCAAACGTTAAACCAATTTTCATCTATAGTCCTATTTCTCAGGATATTCGCATAACACACCCTTGTAGTTACGCATTACAATATGCTCATTGTTATGTTCTACAACATAATTTGGAAGTAAAGGAATTTTTCCTCCACCGCCGGGAGCGTCAATAACAAATGTAGGTACAGCATAACCACTTGTGAAGCCTCTGAGCCCTTTCATTATTTCGAGGCCTTTTTTAACTGTAGTCCTGAAATGCCCCGATCCGGGTATTAGGTCACATTGATAAAGATAATATGGTCTTACCCTTACCTTTAGTAGCCTATGCATCAGTTCCTTCATAACAGGAACACTATCATTAATACCTTTAAGCAGCACTGTTTGACTTCCGAGAGGGAAGCCTCCATCTGCCAGCTTGTTGCAGGCTTTTGCACATTCATCAGTTATTTCATCAGGGTGCGAGAAGTGCAGACTGATGAAGATAGGGTGGTACTTTTTAAGTACATTAATCAAACTATCAGTAACTCGTTGTGGAAGAACGACAGGAATCCTTGTTCCGATTCGTATAATCTCAACATGTTCTATACTCCTTATGTTAGAAAGAATATAATCGAGTGTCTCATCGCTTAAAGTAAGCGGATCGCCTCCACTGATAAGGACATCCCGAACTTCTTTATGAGTAGAGATATAATTAAATGCTTTCTCATAATCCTGCCTCCCCAGCTTGTCAAGTTTACCTACAGAATGAGATCTGGTACAATACCTGCAATAGTTTGAACAAATCTGCGTAACAGTAAACAGAACCCTGTCGGGGTATCTGTGTACAATCCCTTTAATAGGAGAAAATGATTTCTCGTGCAATGGATCTTCCTGTTCTGTAGAATGTTGCAGTAATTCTTCAATAACTGGAATTACATTCCGTCTCAAAGGATCTGAGAACTTACTTTTGTAGATCAATGAAGCGAAATAGGGAGTAATCCTCAGAGGAAGCCGGCCTTTTAGATTATTAATAGCCAGAACCTCCTTGTCAGAAAGTTTCATGATTTTCTTTAGGTCATCGATGCTGTTGATAGCATTCCGAAGTTGCCATTTCCAATCATTCCAGGAATCGATAGTTGTTAGGGGGAAGTAGCGGTGCATGAACTCCGAACTTCGGTTGCTAACTAACTTAATTGGGATTTCGTTTTGCGAAAAAATCGTGGTTTTCGCGCCAGGCTCTTCATCAGAAGAGCAACCCACGAGGCGACTCTCTCCATGGACAGTCGTAGCCTCATTATTGTTAGTGTTCATAGCAAATGATGAAATTTTTCACCTTTTCTTTTTAAGTTTGTTTGTTTGTTTTAAATTAATACTGCTTAACTACATAAAATTGGGACGAAATTAAATAATCTATAAATACAATGTATCATTCGACCACCAAAAATATTAACACAATTGGTATTTTATTAACAATCGATATTTTCTGTTCATCTTAAATATATGTTATAATGTTGTATATTAATATATTATGTTGTATTTGAACTATTGAGGGATTAAGCAATTAATTGGTATTTTTTTAATGATCATCAGTTGATCCACCAGAATTTTTTCGTAATTTTTTATCAAAACCCCTTTTCCTTTTTTCCTCTAACCTTTTAATCTTTGATGTCAGCGTTGGCCTTGTATATCTTCTTTTTACAGGCAAGGTAAGCACTTTAGAAACCAGATCATAAAACTTCGCCATTACGACCTTTTTATTCAATAATTGGGTACGCTCAGACTGGGAAACAAGGATCAATTCACCTTCATTATTAATCTTGTTCTTAAGCTTTCTGAAGATTATCTCTTTTTCTGTTTCAGAAAATAGCGAAGTTAAAAGCACACTAATTCGTAATTCAACTTTGGTATTTACTTTATTAACATTCTGACCACCCGGGCCACTGCTTCTCGATGTCGAAAAAATGAATTCACTTTCAAAATTCCGATCTTTTAACTCTTCAGGACTCATAAATGATTTTCATTTTATTTAAAGAAAAAACAGGGCTACACCTGCAACACTGACGAAGGCTCCTAACATTTCAGGAAGAGTTACCTTCTGCTTAAACAGTACAACAGCAGGAATGATGATGAATACAGGTACCAGGGCCATAATAGTCGATGCTATGCCGGCTTCGGTATATTTAACTGCTATTAATGAAAACGAGACACCTAAGAACGGACCAAAAAATGCACCAAGGCTTGTTAACATCATTCCTTCTTTATTCCTTGTTGCACTTACTACATTCCCCCACCGTAAAAGGAGAGTTACCAGTACGGTATAGCCAAGGATGCCTGCAATAATTCTGATTTGTGTTGCGGCAAACGGATCATAATCTTTGAGTCCAAATTTACTTAACACAAGTCCTAATGCTTGCCCGACAGCACCTCCGAAAGCATATAATATACCTTTAGGGGCAAGTTTTAAGGATAGTTTTTCACCTTTACCATTTCTGCTGAAGATTGCCATTGCTATTCCTGAGAAGGTCAACGTCATACCAAGATAATGAAAAAGAGTAAGACGTTCACCGAGGATAATAAAACTAAAGAGAGCGGTAATAGGAGGGACCAGTGTCATTATCAGCATTGAAAACCTGGAACCAATCATTGTATACGATTTGAAAAGGAAAAGGTCACCAAATACAAATCCTACCAATCCCGACAATGACAGCCATATCCAGTTCTCATAGCTGGCATCAAGCGGGAGAATCAGGCCTCTTTTTATGAAGGTAAAAACAGAGAGAAATGCCAGTCCTATAACGAGCCTGAGAATATTTACAGCCACTGAACCTATCTTATGGCTCGCCGACTCGAAGGAGAATGATGTTACTGTCCAGAACAAAGCTGTCAGCAGAGCAGCAAATTCCCCAAGGTGATTATTAAAAAAATCCATTATCAGAATACTGTTAAATAAAAACTGGCCTGAAATTTTCAGGCCAGCAAAAATAATATTTATTCTAATTATTTTTTACTCTTCCGAATATTCAAAAACATAGTCACCAGATACTGCTTCAAGCAATATTTTATTATTATCTTCTCTGACATTAGAAAAATACTGATTTTCAGAAATGATGCCGCCTTTTTCAGTTGCTTTTGAGAGTGAGCTTACAGGGAGAATAATTGTTGCTATTGTAT
Organism: Bacteroidia bacterium; assembly: GCA_026391555.1. Classification (GTDB taxonomy): domain Bacteria; phylum Bacteroidota; class Bacteroidia; order Bacteroidales; family VadinHA17; genus LD21. The sequence continues at coordinate 8,815 of JAPLEB010000099.1, forward strand.
TTGCAGGGATATTAATTGTTACAATTATTTTCGTCCCTTTTCTTTCCCACCCTGATGCAACTGTCCCGTATGAGCTTTCAAAAGTAGCTTTTGAATATGCTAGTTTTTTTGAAGGATGCGGTTGAAGAATAAGATGTTTATATCCAGGGTTCATGGTTTCGATACCTGCCGATACCCTGTACATCCAATCGCCTATAGCGCCATAGGCATAATGGTTAAACGAATTCATACCCGGGTCCTGGAAAGTGCTGTCTGTTTTCTGGCCATCCCAGCGTTCCCAAATTGTTGTGGCTCCCATCTTAACCGGATAGAGCCAGGAAGGATATGATTCCTGAAGCAGCAGGTCATAAGCAACGTCAGTGTAGCCATTATCCGACAAAACATGACACAGGTAAGGTGTCCCGAGAAAACCGGTAGAAAGGTGGTTTTTTCTGCTCTTGATGTCTTCCACCAGAAAACTCGCTGATTTTTCACGAAGATTCTCAGGCAACAGATCAAACATCAATGCAAGGACGTATGATGTCTGTGAATTGGTTCCCACCCTTCCTGCATTCGTAACGTATTCATTAATAAAAACTTCTTTAATCTTTTTAAAAAGTTCGGAATAGAACTTTTCATCTTCTGTTTTGCCAAGTTCTTTTGCAGTAGCAGCTAAAATACTTGTTGAATAGGCATAAAATGCTGTAGCAATAAAATCGTGTTCGGTGTAGCCATCCGGCTGGGTATGGTTATTAACCGGCGGATGATAAAACAACCAGTCACCATATTTGCTTCCGCCTTTCCAGATTAAACTTTCACCAGCTTTCTTCCTTATATATTCCAGCCAGGCTTTCATACTTGGATACTGGTTCTCAAGAATTCTTTTATCACCATATACCATATACATTGTCCATGGTGCTATAACTGAAACATCTCCCCATCCGGCTGATGTCTCTGTTGTTGCCGATCCCTGCTTACTAAGAATATCAGGAATAACGTTAGGAACTTCACCTCCGGGTTTCTGATCTGCTGCAATGTCTTTTAACCACTTGGTAAAGAAGGATGATACATCGAGGTTATAAGCGGCTGTCCTGCAAAATGCCTGTGCATCGCCAGTCCATCCAAGACGTTCGTCACGTTGCGGACAATCGGTAGGAACATCAACAAAGTTTCCTTTTTGTCCCCACTGTATATTATGCTGTAACTGATTGAGAAGAGGACTTGAGGATTCGTAACTACCTGTTACTGCCATATCGGAATGGACAACAACTCCAGTCAGGTTATCTGTTGTCAGGTCCCCTGGGAATCCTGTAACTTCAACAAATCTGAATCCCATAAACGTAAACCTGGGTTCATAGACCTCTTCTCCTGTACCTGCAAGTGTATATGTAAGCTGACATTTTGCTGCACGAAGATTTGTTGTATAGAACTCACCAAACTTATCCATAACTTCAGCATGACGCAAAGTGATGACAGTTCCTTTGTTCCCGGTAACTTTTAATCTTAGCCATCCAACCATGTTCTGCCCCATATCCACTATCAATTTACCTTTTGGAGTCCGGAATATTTTTACAGGTTTGATTTCCTGAATTTTTCTTACTGGCGCCCCCTCAGAAGCTATCAGATTGTTGTTATAATTCCCAACACTTACTTTTGTCCATTTACTGTCATCATATCCTGAAAGATTCCAACCTGTAAGCTTTTTTGTAGCATCATAAGTTTCCCCGTTATAAATATCATTCATCCTGATGGCTCCGTTATTTGAGGCTTTCCAGGTATCATCAGTAATAATTAGTGATTCGGAACCATCAGTATAGGTTATCTTAAGCTGCATCAGAAGGCCAAGCCTTTTTCCATAGACAGCCCAGTTATTGCCCCAGGCCAGTGTTCCACGGTACCATCCGTCACCCAGAGCAGCACCAACTGCATTATTGCCTTTTAAAATCTGACTTGTAACATCATAAACCTGGTATTGGATTCTTTTGCCGTAAGATGTCCATCCCGGAGTAAGAACCTGATCTCCAACTTTTTTACCATTTAAATGAAGTTCATAAAAACCATGTGCGGTAACATAAACCCTTGCACTTGCTACTTGTTTTACAACCTGAAATTCTTTTCTGAAATGGGGAGCAGGGGAATACCTTTGAGTATCTCCATCCATCTCAATCCATTTTGCACTCCAGTCGGTTTGAGACAGTAATCCCATTTCCCAGAAAGCTGTTTCGCTCCATTTTGAGTCCTTCCCTTTATTGTCGGTAACTTTTACCTGCCAGTAATATCTCTGGCCCGATTTCAGATCTTTACCTTTATATACCTGCAGTACAGATTCTGCAGATTCTGTCTTTCCCGATTCCCACACAATTTTACCGGATGAAAATTTTTCATCTGTTGAAACTCTTATTGAATAAGCAGTTTGCATGATGTTAAATCCGGTTCCGGTAATTTTCCAGGAGAACCTTGGTTTTAAAACGTCAACTCCAATCGGATTATTCTTATGCTCAACAGTAAGGCTTTTTACTGACAAATCCTGGGCAAAAGTTATTCCGGCCAGATAAAATAGAATAATAGATAGTTCAATTGATTTCATAGGTTATATTGATTTATATTTCTTGTGAAGATAGAAAAATCTGGTTTTATTTATAATTGAATGTGTGTATAAAATGATGACAAAAACCAATAATCGTTCTTGAAAGATGAAACAAAAAAGAATTCGTACATTAGGTTTCCATTACAGTTAAGATTGCCTGTAATTTAACATACTAAATATGAGCTATTTAAAACAAAGTCTTGGGATAATATTTCCGGTTCTCAATATTGCCTTGCCGCTTCTTCCTGCATCTGCAATTAACCCGCAGTCGGGAAAAGCCGATAAGACAAGACCCAATATAATATTCATTCTTACCGATGACCATCGTCCCGGAGCAATGGGGTATGCCGGCAATACCATCATTCAAACTCCTGAAATGGATAAACTTGCCAGGGAGGGTGTCTATTTCAGAAATGCGTTTTGTACAACTCCTATTTCTTCTGCGAGCAGGGCAAGTATTCTGACCGGGTTATACGAAAGATCACATAAATATACTTTTCAAACCGGACCTGTGAGAGAGGAGTATATGAGGAATTCTTATCCAAGGCTTCTTAAAGAATCCGGTTACTATACAGGTTTCTATGGTAAACTCGGAATAAAATATGACAAGAAGGAACTGCTCTTCAATGTTTTCGAAGATTATGACCGATCAGGTAAATACACTGACCGGCGCGGGTACTTTTATAAAACAATCGGAAAGGATACTGTTCATCTTACAAGATATACAGGAGAAAAAGCAGTCAGTTTTATAAGAAATGCACCTGCTGATAAACCGTTCTGTCTTTCAATAAGCTTCAGTGCTCCCTCATGACTGGGGGAAATTTAAAGGTGAGGATGGTTTGATGCATTACCTGTATGATGCTCCTGAAGAATTATTGCTTTTTTGAGTCGCTTCTTGAATAAAAGAATTATTTTTATTTTTTCAATATTATGTGATATAAAGAACTAACTAACCTTAAATTCAACTGATGAATCCACTTGCAGGTATTTTGTTAATAGCTTTGGGAAGTATTGGCGCCGCCAGTTTTTATGTTCCATTTAAAAAAGTCAAAATATGGGCATGGGAGTCATATTGGTTAAGTCAGGGTGTAGCTGCCTGGCTTATTGCTCCGATATTGTTTGCAATTATTTTTGTTCCAAAGGGAGAACTTATACCTATTATTAATGAAGCACCATCATCAGCTAAATTGATGGCAATGATGTTTGGTGCATTATGGGGCTTTGGAGGATTGACTTTTGGCCTGAGTATTCGTTATCTCGGAGTTGCATTAGGGCAAAGTATTGCACTTGGTCTCTGTGCAGCATTTGGAACGTTGATTCCTCCTATAATCGCTGGTGAAAACCTGTTTTCTTCAACAGCAGGCATCTTAACCATTGCCGGAGTGTCTATTACGGTAGCCGGAATTGCAATAATCGGTTATGCCGGATCGCTCAAAAGCAGAGAGATGACAGAAGAAGAGAAGAAAGCTGCTGTTAAAGAATTTGCTCTCAAAAAGGGAATTTTTATTGCAATCTTTGCCGGTGTAATGAGCGCCTGTTTCAATTTCGGATTTGAGGCGGCTAAACCTATTGAAAATGTTGCACTTGCTCATGGAACCAATCCTCTTTTCCAAAAAAATCCGTCGTTGATATTTATCCTGTTGGGTGGGTTTATTACAAACCTGGTCTATTGCGGTTATCTGAATATTAAAAATAAGACGTACAAAGATTATATTTCAGTTTCAGGCAGTGTTCTGCTAAATAATCTGTTTTTTACATTCCTGGCAGGATTCTTATGGTTCCTCCAGTTTCATTTTTTTGGAATGGGCTCCAGCAAACTTCCGGAAGGCATGGCCGTCTTCGGCTGGAGCATTCTGATGGCACTGAATATAGCGATAAGCAATATCTGGGGTATATTCCTTAATGAATGGAAAGGGGCAAAGAGAAAAACCATTATTGTGCTGATCATCGGAATAATTATTCTTATACTTTCTACATTTGTGGTTAAATTGAGCTGATTACCAGTGCAAAGCATAAGTCGAAAATTTAAAGCTGAAATCAGAATTGAAAACATAAATTAATATTGAGTATGAAAAAGAAATTTATTGAAAAGTCATATCAGCTTGCAAAAGAGCAATATGCGGCATTAGGAGTTGATACCGACAAGGTACTTTCTGAAATGGATAGTATAAATATCAGCTTACATTGCTGGCAGACCGATGATGTTGGTGGTTTTGAAAAAGAAGGATCTGTACTTGGTGGTGGTGGTATCCAGGCCACAGGTAACTTTCCTGGTAAAGCAAAAACTATCGAACAGATGAGAGCAGATCTCGATAAAGTGATGTCGCTTCTTCCCGGAAAACAAAGATTAAATCTACATGCCATCTATGGTGAGTTTGGAGGTAAACCGGTTGATCGCGATCAGATCGAAGCAAAACATTTTCAGGGTTGGATTAACTGGGCTAAGAAGAGAAAAATAGGCCTTGATTTTAATTGTACCTGTTTTTCCCATCCTTATGCTGATGACGGCTTCACCCTCTCAAGTAAAAATGAAAAAATCAGAAAATTCTGGGTTGAACATACTAAACGATGCAGGGCTATCGGTGCTGAAATGGGAAAGCAACTTGGTACTCCGACTGTACTTAATATATGGATTCCTGATGGTTCGAAAGATACACCTGTTGATAGGAATACCCTTCGTAAAAAGCTGAAAAAATCATTGGATGAGATATTTGCAGTAAAATATCCTAAAAAATATCTTAAAGATTCTATTGAAAGTAAGTTATTCGGAATAGGATCCGAGTCGATGGTGGTAGGATCTCATGATTTCTACATGGGTTATGCAATACAAAACAATACAATGATAACCCTCGACAATGGCCATTTCCACCCGACTGAACAGGTAGGAGATAAAATTTCTTCAATCCTCCATTTTGTTGATGAGATTCTGTTGCATCTTACACGAGGTGTTCGTTGGGATAGTGATCATGTACTTACATTTAACGATGAGTTACTGCTTATTACACAAGAAATAGTACGTTCCAAGGCTATTGGCAGGGTTAATGTAGGTCTCGATTTCTTTGACGCAAGTCTTAACCGTATCGGAGCCTATGTTATTGGGACACGCTCTGCTCAGATAGCCTTTTTGTATGCGTTTCTGGAACCATTTAAAACACTGGTTAAATTTGAAGAGCAAGGTAAAAACTTTGAAAGACTGGCTCTTCTTGAGTTACTCAAATCTAAACCTTTCGGAGCTGTCTACGATTACTATTGTCTGATAAACAAAGTTCCGGTTGGGCAGGATTATATTGAAGATATTATGAAGTACGAGAAAGATGTGCTTCTAAAAAGATAGAAATCCGTTAGTAAAACTTATGTAGTGAAGGCCTCAGGATTGTTTCAGGTTTTGGACAACGCAAGGCTTCCGGAATCATTTGATCTGAATAAGATGATCAATATCAGATGGAAAGTCGCTGTACCAGAACTCCTGGAATTACTGATGGCATGATTATTTTCCGAACTCAAAAATATCTTGTTGCTGTAGGAAAAAACTAATCTTATTCTTTTTTCAGACTTGAAGTCAATGAATCGTTTGTGACTGCCCTGACAGACAAAACCAGGGCAACTAAACCTGTAATGATTATTGCAAGCACCATCAGTAGTAGAAACAGCCAGGGTACGTCAGGGCTGTTCGTTAACGAGGGCAATGTAGCTACAATAGCAGAGACAACACCTGAAGAAACTCCTGCAAAAAGTATCAGCATCTGTTCTGACAGAATCATTCTCCTGATTTTTTTTACCGGGAAACCTGTTGCCAGCATGAGTGCAAATTCCCGTTTACGGTGGTTGTAGTTCCTTAAAAGAACAAATCCCAGTCCTGCAATTCCGGTTATCATGCCTAAAGTGCCAAATACCCCAAATACAGACAGATAAGTATTTGTAACTTCATAAAAGGATGCCAGGCGTTCAGTCGCCAGTTTAATATTGATACCATAGTTCTCAAGCCTTTCAGTCAAAGTGCTTTTGTATAAATCAATTAGCTTAGGATCACCATCAACAAGTAAAACTGAGCTCCCGGAGACAGAAGGATAATACTTTAAAAAATTATTCATTCCTATCAGCACATATCCCTGAAAAACAGATGATTTTAATCCGGAAGCAATTATGATATTCAAAGGTTGTCCATTCTCTGCTCTAAGGATTAAAGTATCACCGGTTTTGATCTTCAACCCCCATTGAAGAACAGTTTGATCTGCAATTCCATAGATAGTATTGCTTTCGGAGGTCTCATATAAAAACTGCCAGGGATTTTCCATATTCCCTTCAGACAATACTTTAGAAAAGGAGAATGATCCTTTGGAGATAAAATCATCAGGATCAATTCCTAAAAGGGGAGGAGCTGTTACATGGTTAAGATTGAGACAACTGGCATCATCACCCGAAGACCTTTTTGCCTGAACAAAACTCATCTTCATAAGTTGCTGGTTATCAAGACCTAATGTTTTTCTGCCTGATGTTGTATTCATATCCTCTTTAACAGGGATAGTGTTTTCACACCATAGCAAATATCCGCCGGTGCCCCCGGATCGCTTTAAATGCTCACCATAAAAATTCATTTTGTTTGCACCGGTAATGAAAACTGCAAAAATTCCGGCGGCTATAAACAGTATAGGAGTGACTGCATGTGAAGGATAAAAAGAGTAGTAATTGCGCGATATGCCTTTTCTTGGTTTTCTGTTATCAATACGAACTTTCCAACCAATATAATACTGCCTCCAGAAAAGCACCTGGGTGATTAACAGAACCGTTCCTGCAGCAAAAGAGAGAGAGAGTTCCTGATCCTTGTAAAAAACAGAAAATGCAAATAATGCAGTGGCAATAAAAGATGAAGTCAATAAAAATATAAAGTTTCTAATGGACGAATGGCTTACAAAATTCTCTTTTTCCTTTCGATTCAGCATCTTAAGGTAGCGTTTTATTTTCACCATCAGAAAGACCATTGTGATCAGGATTGTTGTTAAAAATCCTATCAACATTGGTATATAATTAAAAAACGTATCAAGGGTATCCGTTTGCACAGCTCCTATCCAGACAGAATTCAGAGCTTTGGTAATGAGTATATTAACTAAAGAACCGGCAATTGCACCGATAAGACACCCGACTAAAGCTATTAATCCCGATTCGAGAAATAATATTCGTTCAATCCATTTGTTTCTAAAACCAAGAGCAAATAATGTATTTATCTGACCCCTTTTCGAATCAAAATATGCTGAAACGGTGAGGGATAATAAAACTACAGAAGCTAAAATGAGGAAAAAACCAAGGCTTAAGAAGAGAGTGCTGAAATCAACACTCTCATTTGCGGATTTAACAGATTCGCCCGATAAATCAGTAACACTGAAACCTGTTTTATAAGGATCAAGCGATCCGCTTAGTTTTTCTTCTATCTCTTTTCCCGATATTCCAGCCGGAAAACGAAGTGCTGTTGCAGGTCCGAAATTATTTCCCCACAACTCTTTTCCCTTCTCATAATTGATAAATGCCTTCGGAGTACCTCTGAATCTATTCCAGTAATCTTCATCTTTGCGGCGAATATCATCCATCTTAATAGGTACTCCGGCATCCCAGTTTGAACAAGATTCGCTTCCGGAAATACCAGGAAATTCAGGCATCAGAAGTGAGTCTGACCAGATACCTTGCATATCAACTAACTGCTTAACAATAAGCTTGGTGCTTCTTTCAATTAGATTATTCATAGAATCAGGCGAATACCAAAACATTTCAATAGTATCTCCCTCATTAACAACCAGATCATCAGCCAGCCATCTGTTAATTATTATACCATCGCCCTTAGTAATTTCAGGGTAAATAGAAGAAGATAATGCCGTCACAAATGAATATGGAGTTGATCTGGTACCCGATATTAATCTGTTTCCAAGGTATGTAATAACCGGAGCAGAAGAGGGCAGAACATTTTCAATTTCTTTGATGACTTCTTCGTCAATAAAAACTCTGCTTGATATTAGTTCAAGTCCTTTGGTGTTATTTACTTTCCTTAGGCTGAGTCCGATATCGGATGGTCTTAAAACCTGCTTCAGGCTATTATAAACTTCATTTAATGAATAACGATTTTTATTTTCAATAAGTAATCTGTTAATTTTTAATGCGTTGCCAGTATTATCAGTAATATCAGAAAGATTTATGAAGATATTCATTGGCATTATCTGGCTGATTGACAGCGAGAAGTTGCCGGTGTTAATAGGTTCAAGAATACGTCCGACTTTCATCACAATTGACCCTCCAGTTTCTTTTTCCGAAGCAAAAGGTGCATCGGCAGGGATGTCACTAATCTCATTGAAGCGTATTATCAGTTCGTCACCTGTATTCACTCCAAGATAATCAGCAAGTCTCTTATTAACAGCAACTTCACCAGGTTTGATGCTTAAAGAATCGTTTCCATGGAACTTAAAAAAGTCACTTTTTACAGCATAGATATGAGTATTTAATGCGCCTTTCTGTGAAGTCAGACTCTGACAATAACCACTTATCTCAAGTATCCCTGTACAATTGATCCTGGTGTTATCCTTCATTCTTTCAGCAAGCGATGCATCAACGTACCTGACACCTGAACTGATCATAAAACCAGTATTTCCAAGACGTTCAGAAGCTGTTTTTTTCAGACTTGTCCTTACTGATCTTCCTGTCATAAGCGACCCGGTTATAACAGCTGACAATAATGCAATAATAAGGATCTGATAAAGAACCGGCTTTTTGTAAAACTTTATTGACCGGCTTACTATTTTGAGGATACCTGGTACCATAATTAGCTTTTTGCTTCTGGTTCAGACAATTAATTTTCCTTCCTTGAGCCTTAATCGTCGCGACATTTTTTTTGCCAGATCAACCGAATGAGTGGCAAGAATTAGCGTTATGCCATATTCTCTGTTCATTTCAAGAAGAAGCTCCCCGAGAATATCAGCATTCTTTGCGTCCAGTGAACCTGTGGGTTCATCGGCAAGCAGTATTGAAGGATTATTGGCTAATGCTCTCACCAGTGCCACACGCTGTGCTTCTCCTCCTGATATTTGGAATGGATATTTGCCGGCCAAATCAGAAATACCGGTCTTTTCCATAAGTTTGTTTATGTGCTGCTCTCTCTTTGCAAGTTCATCGCTTGAATATCTTGCAGCAAGCAAAGGAAGAAGTATGTTCTCCGATACAGTCAGATATGGTAGTAATAAATGATCCTGGAAAACAAACCCGATATTCCTGTTTCTGTAAACAGCCGACTCATCGTCATTAAATTTAGCAATTGAAGCACCCTTGAAAGTGATCTCCCCGTTATCTGGTTTATCGAGCAGACCGATAATATTCATCAGTGTTGTTTTGCCTGAACCAGAAGGTCCCATTATTGCAATTAAATCAGCCTCATTAACATCAAAACTGAGATTATCAAGCACTAAACCTCTCTGAGTGAATGATTTTGATATGTTTCTAATTGCAAGCATATTAGTATTTCTAATGTATATTCAAGATTTTCTTTGTGATTTTTTTTGCCACGAGACACAAAGAATTCACAAGGGAATACATTTAATCATTTTGAAATGACTCCATTATAAACTTCTGATAAACCTTCAGACATTTTATCGAGTGAAAGTTCTTCTGTTACTTTTTTTCGTCCATTCTTCCCAAATTGTTCACGTAGGTTATTATCCTTAAATAATTTCAACAGGTTAGCTGATAATTCTGAAACGGTATCAGGTGAATAGGTAATTCCTCCTTCTGTCTTTTCAATTAATTCAGGAAATGCGCCTGTTGCAGGCTGAACAACAGGAATACCTGCTGTATTGGCTTCAAGAATATAGAGACCGTAACCATCATGTTTTCTGACAGGGACACTCATTATATCGATATTGCTGAAAAATTCCTGTTTACTGTTACCCTGGAATTCAGGATAAATTCTAATAAAGGTTTTAAGTCCATGTGCTTTTATTTTCTTTATCTGGTCAGCTATGAAGGGTTTATCATCATCGGTATATCCCCCTGATACATGAAGTGTTAGCCCGGGTAAACTGTTTCCTGATCTGAGTTCAATTAATGCGTCAACAAGTTTGTCAAATCCATTCTGAGAGCTGATCCGGCAATAATACCCGACTGCCGGGTAATTATTTCTTTTTTGGACAATGTTTAAGTTTCCGGAATCAATTCCAAGGGGAATAACATGAAAGTTTTTACCGGAAATTCCGGTTTTCGATATAAACAATTCCTTATAATAGTTGCTGGGTGTTACAAAGGCATCAACATTTACTGCCTCTTTTGATATTAATTTCCAGGCTTTTGACTGATAAGGCTCAGCCATCTCATCAATCCAGTCATCCTCATTGAGTAGGGAGCAGACAATTTTTACATCCATTCTTTTTTTGAGTTGATGGGCCAGCCCTATAATGAGTGCATTTGACAAATGGATAATATCAGGTTTCCCATCCTTAGTAAGGTACTTAATGAGCCGTTGTAATTCTTTTTCAGGAAAGACATTTTCTCCTCTTATCATGTTTAATGTCAGGTCTTCAAGCCCTTCGGTACGTGTCGTTCCAGCCCGGCGCGCAGCCATTTTCAGCAAGAGAGCAGAGTCAAAAAATTTATCAAAGAATACGGGCATATTCCTGAATAATGGAACTTTCTCTCTCAGGTACATCGATATAGCACCAAAGAAAACATTTTTGCCAAGGCCGGTTTCAATATTAGTCTTGTCCGGTGGCAGATATAATGGTATAGCAGTGGCAGTAATCCCGCGAACCTTGCGGATTGCTCTAAGGTAAATCATGTCGCGATAACAATTACCACAATAAAATGATCCCCCGGAACCTGTTATCAAATATACAATTTTCATTTTTTCAAAACTGTTTTTTCTGCGAATGAAAACAACCTTCCATCTTCAGTCAGGATGTAAAACTTTCCTTTTATTATCGCAGGAGAGCTACTAATAGGTGTTCCAGCATTGAAACTCCAAAGTTTTTTTCCATCAGCCAATCCGAGAATATAAATATGGCCATCCATACCGGTAAAAAGGATTTTTGTGGATGTTATTACGGCAGAACCTGTTATGGGACCATTGGTTCTGTATTTCCATAATAATTTTCCATCAGAAGCATTGTAACAATAAAGGTATTTATCTTCACTTCCAACTACAACTGAATTATTCCCAATTGCCGGAACATCCATAATTGCACCGGAATCTTCACCAGGCGAAATTCTCCAGACTATTTTTTTGGATATTAAGTTTAAACAATAAATGGTGCCGTCATAATCTCCGAAATATGCCAAATCGTGTGAAAGGGCAGGAGAAGCGGCGATATAAACACCTATGTTGATTGTATCTTTTTGTTTCCCTGTCAATGGCTCAACTATCCTTATCAGACCATCGCATCCGCCGAATATTATCTTTCCGTTAAGAATAGCTGGCGTTCCGTTTATGTAATTTTCAGTCTCAACTTTCCAGAGAGATTTCCCGGTTTCAGGATCAACGCAATGGAGGAAATAATCATAACTTCCTACTACGATTCCTGATTTATTGCCTGCCATCCAAAAATTTGCCGATCCTGCAATCTGGTTATCTGTAGTATATGACCAAAGTAACTTACCGGTAACCTTTTCAACAGCTCTAAGCACACCATCGGTTGAGCCAAAAATTATTTTTTTACCAAAAACAATAGGAGCGGCATCAATCGCGCTACCGGCTTCATACCGCCATTTAATCTTTCCCTCAGCACCCACTGCAATCAAAGTACCCTTATCGTTTCCAAAAAATACAGTTCCTTCGCTGATAACCGGTGACGATTTTGTTTTGGCACTTGTTGAGATGCTCCATAAAAGTTGCGGAGCAACAGGAAGTTCAAATTCAGATTTACCTGAAAGATCAGTGTTCCCCCTGAATAAAGGCCATTCATCGTCTCCTGACTGTGCTTCTATATAGGAAAAGTATAATAAGAAAAGGGTGATTAGTAAAGAGTGTCTCATTAAATATTAATTACTTCATTTGACTTAATGCACCTGTCGGACAAATCGCAATAACTTCTTTGCTTCTGTTTTTCAATATGTTATCGAATTCTTCAGTAAGCGGTTCTGATATTATGCTCACGAATCCTCTATGCATAAAGCAGAGAGCAGGTTCTTCCTTCAATTCTTCGCATAACCTGACACAAAGACCACATTTTATACATTTTGTATTTTCAAATATCAGGCCGGTGTTATGATTTATCTTTTTTGTAATAGGAGAATTAACGAGTTTTCCTCTTGGGTCTTTAATGGAAAATTCTTCTGCAAGGTCCCTTAACCTGCAATCGTCAGCAGCACGGCAATCGCAATGCATGCAACTTTCTGCCTCGCCAACAGCAGAATTTTTATTAAGTATCTCCCTGGATCGAAGCACTTTACCTTTACATTCTTTTAACCATTCCTGTAATTCTGTTTCTTCCAGTCTGCCAATGTGAGATGTGAACCGTTTAGGTAATTTCCCTTTTTTAGGTCCATTCTCTATAACTATGTCATTATTATGATGTTGTTCGGCCATATCCTGAAACAGGTTATCCGGAATAATCCTTTGTGAAATAAACAATTGTAAATTCCGGATTGAAACAGGCATATCAACTTTCTTTCTACGGCATGCATTCTCGCAATAGCCGGGGCATTTGGTACACATGATCCCGGCTGAATTAAGCTCTGACATGGAGAGTTTAATCGCAGCCTCAAAATCCTGTGCAGCTAAAAGTCTGTTCATCAAAGGGATATTGTAACCGGCAGGACAAACAATTTTGCATGGAGCTTCACATTCGGCCCGATGTTCTGCCAACAGAAGTTCAATGGCTTTTCTTCTCAGCGAAGTCACCTCTTCTCCGGAAATATCGATGTCCATACCTTCCTGAACCAAAGCTGAACATGATGGTATAAAACCATTTGTGCTGTTGTCTTTTACTATGCATACCATACATGAAGAATAATGAGGTAAACCATCCTTATGGCAAAGTGTAGGAATATTGAATCCTGCACTTTTGGCAACATCCAGAATGGTTAATCCTTCCGGAGCTTCAAAATAGATATTATTAATTTTTATCTTAACCATTGATATTTATTATTTCAATAGCATTCTCAGGACAAACAATTCTACAGTTGTCACATTTTGTACATAACTGATTATCAATTTCATGCTTTTCATAAGGGTTGAATGGAATAGCATTTACCGGACATTCCTGTGAGCATTTGGTACAACCATTGCAATCATCAGTAACAACATATCTGATGAGATTTCTGCATTTTTTTGCAGGACAGAATCCCCGGGTATGAGCTTCATACTCATCCCTGAAATATCTAAGTCCAGTGAGCACAGGATTTGGAGAGGTTTTCCCAAGTCCGCATAAACTGCCGTCCTTTACAGATTTACAAAGATTCTCTAGTTCATCTATATCAGAAAGAGCCGCTTTGCCTTCACTCAAACTGGTAATTATATTCAGCATCTGTGTAGTTCCAATTCTGCAAAATGTACATTTTCCACATGACTGTTTATGAGTGAATGTAAGAAAATATTTTGCCATATCAACCATGCAGTCTGTATCGTCGAGTATAACCATTCCTCCCGATCCCATCATTGCTCCCATTCTTGTAAGTTCTTCATAATCAATGGGTGTGTCAGCTTCACTTGCAGGAATACATCCACCTGAAGGTCCGCCAATCTGGACCGCTTTAAACTTTCTGCCTTCAGCAACCCCATCACCAATCTTTTCAACTATCTCTCTTATTGTTATCCCCATAGGAACTTCAATAAGACCTCCTTTTGATATCTTACCGGCAAGAGCAAATACCTTCGTTCCCTTGCTCTTTTCAGTCCCTATCGATCTGAAAGTTTCAGCTCCGTTAGTAATGATCCATGGAACCAGTGAAAGAGTTTCAACATTATTAACTAGTGTAGGCTGGCCTCTGAAACCTTTCACAGCAGGGTAGGGTGGCCTTAAATGTGGAGTTCCGCGCTTACCTTCCAGTGAATATATTAATGCAGTCTCTTCACCACAGACAAAGGCTCCGGCACCTTCAAAAATCTTTATATTAAATGAGAATCCGGAACCAGAAACACTTTCTCCCAAAATACCTTTTTCATAGCACTGTTTCAGAGCATTTCTGACCCTTGTAACCGCAAGCGGGTACTCTGCCCTGATATAAAAAATGCCTTCTTTAGAACCTGTTGCATAGCCAGCAATAATCATGCCTTCGACAACCCTGTACGGAAATGATTCCAGCAACATCCTGTCCATAAACGCACCCGGATCTCCTTCATCACCGTTGCAGACAACATATTTTAAATCACTGCTTGTCACCATAGAGATTCTCCATTTTTTGCCTGTCGGGAATCCTGCTCCACCTCTTCCTCGTAATCCACTTTCTGTTATAATATCAACTATAGCATTCTGATCCAGTCTATTAAAACAGTGATTAAGCGCTTCAAAACCACCTGACAAACAATATTCTTCATAAGAATCCGGTGAAAGAACTCCACTGTTTTTTGTAGCAAGATGTACCTGATAATTCAGAAAGTTATTGAGATATTTTTCTCTCAACTCGCCCGGAATATTGATCTGGCTTGTTAGCTTATCATCAGAAATAAAAGTATCAACCAGGTCATATATATTATGCTTTATTCTTTTGTTTATAGTTCTGGGCCTGATATGTTTAAGTAGTATCTCCTCAACCTGATGTTTACTTACATTAGTATACCTTGAATTGATATTTTCTCTTGTAACAATTTCAAGTAAAGGTGTTTGGTTGCACACACCTACACAACCCACCGGCTTCAATCGTATGTTGAGATCATACTTTTCTTTTATATCAACTATTTCAGAAAGAATCTCTTTGCTTCCGCCCGCGGCACAACAGGAACCTAAGCCAATCCTGATTTCAGCATCAATATCTTTCGAATTATCATCACCATGCAGGCTATCGCTTTTATGACCGGAATTTAGAAAATCGCTTATGATCTCCTCTGTCTGTGTAGGCTTTACATGACCATAAGTTTTGCCATCGATCTGAACCACAGGTGCCAAAGTGCAACATCCCAGGCAAGCTACCTCTTCAATTGAAAATAGATTGTCAGCAGAAGTATTCCTTGTATCATCTATTTTAAGCACCCTTTTAAATGCATCGGAAATCAAAGGAGCTCCTTTAACATGGCAGGCGGTTCCTGCACAAATTTTTATTGTGTGTTTGCCGGCAGGAATATGCCGAAACTGCGAATAAAATGTTGAGACACCCGATATCTGTTCAGGAGTGATCTCAGTAATTTTACAAATATGTTTAAGCGCTTCGGAAGGAAGATAATTCAGCTTTTTCTGAACCTCCTGTAGGATCAGAATCACTTTTTCAGGCCCTCTGCCGGTCATTTCAACTACTTCTTCAACTACTGCAGTAATTTCATCAACATCAGTTTGTTGGCAGTTGCACCCTTCGGTCATAATATTTATCTCCGCATCTTTCAATTATTCGAAATGCAATAAAGGTTTTTCTTTCCTCTAATATAAATTTTCTTATCAGAAAATGCAGGTGTACAATCGGTCCTTTCCCCCAAAGCTGCTTCCGCCACAAGCTGAAATTCTGATTTGGCTTTCACAATGTGCATAACACCACTTCTGTCAAGAAGATAAACCATATCATCAGCTATAATAGGTGAAGAATAAAACTGATCCATAAAATAATGTGTCCAAAGAGTATCACCTTTTCCTGAATTGTAGCAGGCAACATCACCATTCCCTGTAGAAATGAATAAAAAATCATCAGTAGCGACAGGGCTGGAAACATCCGGAGTATAGGTGTTATCTTCCCATATTATTGATGCTCCTGTACCAGGTTTGACCGCAGCAAGTTTAGCATAATCAGTTACTGCAAAAGCCATAGTGCTGTTTACTGCTACCGATGGAGCAACATCGCCGGTAAGGCATTCTATTGCCCATAATTCCTTGCCAGTTGACGGATCATAACTGCTGACCATTGGATTTCCATTAAGAATCACCTGTGGTTTGCCTTCGAAATATGCCAGTACAGGGGATGACCAGACAGCACGTCCCTGCCGCAGGGTTTCCCACTTCTGTTCACCTGTTTCAATATCAAACCCTATTAACGATATCTTTACTTCACTATCGTATTGAACGAGCAGCAGATTTTGATAAATTATCAGGGAAGAGGAATATCCATAAATACTTTCGGGAACGCCTATGTTTTTTGCCCATTTCTGCTTTCCATCCATGTCGAAGCAAATAAGGGTGCCATTTGCAAAAATTGCACATACTTCTTTGCCATTTGTAGCCACAGTTGATACTGCAAGGCCGGCTTCCTGATCCATTTTTGGTAACACTGTTGGTTCTCCGGGAATATTTGATGCAGAGCCAATCCACAGAATATCACCAGTTTTTTTATTAATACAATAAACTTCACACTCCATATCCTGAGCTCCGGTAATAAAAATCTTATCGCCCCATATAACCGGAGAACTCTTTCCTTGTTTGGGTATCTGAATTTTCCAGTGTATGTTTTTTCCGGCAACACCATCCCATTCGGTTGGATAACCGCTTCCTCCGGCTACTCCACGACTATCCTGGCCACGAAAAAACGGGAAATTTGTTTTATCAGGTTTTGGGGCAGTTTTGTTACCTTTTTCTTCTGTATTGGCAGAGGTACCTGATTTCCCCGAGAGATCAGGAAGGTCGGTACGGAGAATAAATGAAGCTATTATAGCTGTTAAGGAAATAACAGAAGCAGTTGTTATAAGATATTTTCTGCTCTTTTTTTGTTGAAGAGAAGGATTATATTTTGTTCCGGGGAGGATAGGGTTCAGTTTTTCATGGTTTGAAATGAGTCTCTGACAAAAAATGAAGACGATAGCGCCAGCCAGCAGAAGGTATGAGCCTGTTTCAGCCTGCCATCTTGAAGAAAAGTAAGCTTTCCTGGCCATTAGATCCAATGCTCTTACCTGCTCAGCTTTTGCAGCATCAGCCGGATCCTTATCGTACTGATCCTTAACTGAAAGCAATACCGGATTGTCTAAAGGATTAATGGTTTTCAATTGTATCAGGCTGAATATCATTGTCAAAGCAACAACAAGAGTAAAACCTCCCGCTACCTGGCTGATCCCCTTAAGAATACTGATATCTTTTTCAGTTAAGTTTAGCTTCATTCTAAGCTTTTATTATAATAGGACAATATTTAAAACACCTCCCGCAACTATAACACTTTCCCTGATGTGGTTTGTATTCATTTATCTTACTTTTGATTGTAAGAGATATCATTCCGATTACGAAGGAAATCCCCAGGAACACACCTGCCCAGGGAGAGGCTTTTCTGAACCGGCTGATGATTATTTCTTCTTCCGTAAATAATTCTGCTTCTGTTTTTCCCGATTCTTTAAATGCAACCACAGCTTTTGAAACAGATTCAATTCCTGTTTCCTTTTCAATTCTAATCTCTCTTGCCAGGTTGACATTACTGTTTACACCTGCCAGAGCAGGAGCAAGGTTGTATAAGATATAAGCACCTGCTATCGTGAATAGTGGCATAAGCAGGAAGTATAATATGAACCGCTTTCTCGGTTTTTCAGGTTCTTCCCTTTTTTGATCTGTCCCGGAAGGAATTATAGCATTATAAGGACAAGCCTCTTCACAAAGTCTGCAATTTGTACATTCTGCGGGAGTTATTGTAAGATGCTTACCGGCAAACCTGGAAAAAACATTTAGTAAAACGCCGTAAGGGCAGAGGTATCTGCAATACGGCCTGTTAACAAATATACCCGCTAAGAGCAAAAGGGCACCAAAGATTATCATTGTATAAGGTGCATCGAGTCTGAAAATCCCAACGAAAGGATCGTATCGGCAAATTATAAACTGACTGTTTGTAGAGGCAAAAAGTATTGCAAGAGCCAAATAAATGAATGGAACTGATGCAAAAATAATCTCTGCTGTTTTTGGAAGTTTGACTGGTTTAAACCCGGTGAGTTCCTGAATAGCTCCAAGGGGACATACCCCCGCGCAAAATACCCGCCCGTAAGCAAGAGCAAAAAGAAGAGGGATTATAAAGAATAACAGGGCAGAGAGAGGAATTGTATAGCTATCGTTGAAAAGCGCCAGCGAAACATTCTGCACCGATCCAACGGAACAGATGCAACCCTGTCTGTAAAATCCAAAATATGCAAGGGAAAACACTGACATCCAAATCAATCCCTGTCGTGAACGCTTTTTCAATGCCAGCCAGGTGGTTATTGTCAAAGCAACGAGCAAAACAGCAACATCAAAGTATTCCCACATCGGTCCGCGCTGGTTAGGGAGCTGATTGGCAGGGTAGGTATAACCTGATTCAAATTCAGGTCGGGGAAACCTTTGTTGCGCAAACAGTATTGATTGCCATGCAAATAGGAATATCAGGATAATATATGGAACAAACTTCTTCAACTTTTATCTTTTTACTTTTGTCTTTTATCTTTCTGCATATATTCATCCTTTGCAAGAATTCTTATAACAGCATCCGATGGGCAGGTGCGGGCAATTGAACATTCATTGCAGTTTACACACCGATCATGTCGGATCTGCATATATAATGAGCCATTTCCAAAATCAGCACAACCCTTCACGCATTTTGCACAGCCATCGCAAAGATCCTCAATAATTGTATATTCAAAATATGGCTCTTCTACAAATTTTCTCGTAATGGCTCCGGTAGGGCATAGCTGGTTTTCGGCTCCTGTGCTGACCGTTTTTACTCCCTGACGGAGGTAACCTCCACACAGGTCACAGTAACCACACATCTGGAAAGCATGCACACATTTTGATGCCGAAGGTGTTAAAACACAATTGGTCTTACATTGACCACACTGTGTGCATTTAAACGGATCGATCTGCCAGACATAACCGGATGCTGAAGTTTTCTTAGCAAGAGCAACCGGAATTAATGCAAAAGGAACAATAATTGCAAGTTTCCCGGCTCTCCTCACAAAATCCCTCCTCGATTGATATTTATTCTTTCCTTCGTTCATTCTTCCTGTATTTAGTAATTATTACAGTCTGTTTTTCCCTTGCAAATCCCATTTCCAGGACATTTTGAGCAATCTTTGTCTGATTCAATGCGGTTTCCCAAAGCAAGTAAAATCAGAGAAAGTAAGGCAAGAAGACCAAAACGAATCAGTTTCTTAAAAAATTCAACTCTTGTCATTTGCTTCAGTATTTGGATTGATTGTTATAATCAACTTTAATTAAAACCCTTTGGTCTAGTTTTTATATTTAGCTCGTGGAATAAGCTACAAAATATCTATTTTGCGGCTATATCATATACCATCAGCGATGTACCATGTCTGACATATAGCTTTTTATCTTTAATAACAAGGTGTGCCCAGTGTGGATTGGCGCCAAAAGGAACTGGGAATGAACTTAATATATTGAAACCATTAGTTTGTGGTTCTATGAGGGATACCTTGCCAGACTCACTATAAATATATAATAATCCATCGTTCGCGATAATATTAGCAGGAGCCATATCTTTTATTGAATAGAGTTCATTTCCTGTTTGCCAGTCAATACAGAACAGACTGCGATTTCTGTCACCTGTACCATAAATCCGATCGTTAAAAACAACAACACCTCCCATTCTGGGGTCAAGGGATTTGTTACGCCACAATTCAGCGACGGAGCTACCGTCGGCAGAAAGTTTTAACATAACACCACCCTGACCATAACCGCTTGTACAATAAAGATTGCCATCTGCAAAAACAGGAACATTCGGATGAACAGACCATTCATTGGGCTGTGGATGTTTCCATAGGAATTTTCCTGTCGAAGCATCAATACCCTGGATTGAATTTTCCATCATCGTTACTATGATTTTACGATTTGGCAATGTAATAAGTAAGGGTGAACAATAAGCTGATTTTTCACCATTACCCTTGCTTTTCCATATAAGTTTCCCAGTACTAAGTTTTAATGCTATAACATTTGCGTCGACCCCTCCGGGGCTACAGAATAGTGTATTTCCATCAAATAGTAAATTTTCTGTTACACCCCATTTAATATTCCTGCCATCGTACTGCTTTTGCAGGTCTATTGTCCAGATATTCTTGCCGTTAGAAATATTCATGCATACCAGTTTCCCGAACGAGCTCATTAAGAAAAGTTTATCATTGACAATTAATGGGGTTGATCTTACACCATTCCAGTTTTCGGTCCATTCCTTTCCATAATCCTTCTTCCAGAGAAGTTTCCCGTAATTGTTAAATGCAAAAACATAACCTGTCTCATTTATCATACCTGTAGTTAAAATTACCGAACCTGTTGTAGCAACAGAGGTATGGCCTTCACCCAGCTCATCAAAATGCCAAATTAGTTTTGGGCCTGCATCGGGCCATTTTTTGAGCAAGCCGGTTTCATTATAAATCCCATTACGGCTTGGTCCTCGCCATTGTGCTATCTTCTGAGCATTTGCACTAATGCAAATCATTGATAATATGAGTGGTAAGAAGATTTTGTTCATAATATAATGTTTTATTAGTTTATAATCTTTTCAAAGATAATTAACAAGGTTTTTATCAATAGAAGATATCTCCTTTCTTTTTTTATTAAGATCAGTTTTGTGATAAAACAAGCCTTTCATCATTCCTGACTTAATCTTCAATGCTACATTTTATTTCCGTTTAAATATATAAAGTTTAGAGTCAGCAGGATTGGCTGCATAAATAGTTTTTCCATCTACAGAAGCCAGATCCAAAGGTACTGAAGCCATGAACTTGTTTTTCGAGGAAACATATTCAATAAATTCTCCGGTTTTACTGAGTATCTTTATCCTGTTAATCCCTTTCTCGGCGGTAGCGAATCCATTCGGAATAACAATGAAATGAGCAGGATTGCAGCACCCGCAGAATGCTCCCGGAGCTGTGCCTGGTTCTCCAAAACAACTTTTTAATACGCCTTCAAAAGTTCTTGACTCAACTCTTCTATGACCGGTATTTGCTATAAATATAGTATTGTCAGAATCCAGCGCAACGTCGAAGTAGGGACTGGGGATAATAAATTGTCCGTCATTCTGACCAAGCAGTTTTTTAACTATTCCTTTTTTATCAAGAATAAATACCATTTTGTTCCCGGCATCTGCGAAAGCAACGTATGAACTATTGGCAGAAACAGAAGTAATAATTCCTTTATCTTCAAACGGACCCCATTCATCTTTGATTTTTCCTTCTGAACTGATTATCAGTATCAATTCTATTGTAGATGCAAAGATTGTATCACCATAATTTGTAAGTGAAGTAATTGGATAGGGAGTTTTAAGGTTCCATTTTAATTTTAGATCCTTATCATAGCGCGATACGAATGAATCTCCACCGATGTAAATATCACTGTCAGATGAAACGGTTACAGCTTTAAGTGATCCATTATTAACTGCTAATTCACCGGAAATCTTCCAGGCATTGGGCAGGGAGTCATTATTACCGGTGGTTTTAACTTCATTTTTTTCATAACCTCCAGACCTTAAAGAATCAATAATCATATATCCAATAAAGACGACTATGATTAAAACTGAAAATAATGTTAAAAGCTTCTTATTCATATTGTTACTTTTTCCCAATGTTAAGGCATAATAGATTTCTTGAATCCCTCATAATGAGGTAATTACCGGCAATAGCCATAGGCCCCCAAGCCTCTATTCCATTAAGAACCTTATGACTTGTCAACAGAATAACACTGTTCTTTTGAATTCCAAAAAGATATAATTTACCATCATCATCGAGAAGGAACATTTTATCTCCGCTAACAATATAGGGTCCCAATCCGCGACCAAATCTATTTTCTTTACCACTTGACCAGACAGATGTCAGCAGGTCTGATTTTTTATAACAAACAAGCTGTTTCTTGAGAGGGCCTGCATTCTCAGGCATCAGGCTCCAGATGTAATCTCCGATAATTACCGGTGTTTGCTGGTCGCTCGAAATTCCATTTGTTGCTTTATGCTTTTCCAGAACAGAAGCCGTATATCCTGATCCCTCAGCGTTAATTCTGATTCTTGCACCACCTGCTCCATAACTTCCGAAAACAGCAATTTCATTATTCCCGAGAAAGAGGGGTGAAGCTGCAACTGTTGCCGGACTCCAGTCAGTTGTCTTCCACATCAGCTTTCCGGTATCATTCCCTTCGGCAGATACACCACATACCCCTCCAACAGCATTATAAATATACATTCTTTTTCCATGTATAATCATTGGCATGATTGATCCATGCGACATTCTTAAGGAATCAGGGTTTGGTGTTTCCCAGATAACTTTGCCAGTGGCACAATCAACACCGATCATTAAAGCTTTTCCTCCCGGAGCTATAACAGCTACATCTTTATCTATCAATGGGCATTGACCAGTATAAAAATCAGGTGTTATTCTACCTTTCTCTTTTCCTGGTATCCCAAATTCTTTTTCGAGATCAATTGTCCATAACAGATTACCATTCAGAGGATCGAGGCACATCACATGTGACCGCGGACCTATTGACACAAGATATTTATCAGTAACAGCAGGGATCGTTCTTGAATATCCATGGTTCCGCTTCAGTTCAACATAATACCAGCGCCTCCATAATTCTACACCTGACTTAAGAGAGAAACATCTCAGCATGTCAGCTTTTTTTCTTTCGTTATAATCAAGGAGATATACTCTTCCATTATGAACAGCCGGGCCGGCATATCCTTCACCAAGGGTGGTTCTCCAGATGACAGCAGGTCCAGAAGTATCCCAGGTCTCAGCAAGGGGAGTTGTGTCTTTACTTATATTTTCAAAATCGACTCCTCTGAACCTGGGCCAATCACCGGCAACTAATTCATCAAGTTTAGCAATTGTGTCAAGAAACTCTCCAATTATTACGGTGTCGGATATGGCTTCCATTTTTGGCCTGTTATCCATTCCGGGAACTCTCTCAGTAACCTCAAATGTCTGATCTTTGAGTATCCACCATAAAAGAACTATTGCGAAAGCTGCAACAACGACCCCGATAATTATTGAATAATTCTTTATTAATGATAACATCAACTCTTTCAGCTATATGAAATACACTATTTTTATATCTGGCGTCAACGATACTATTTGATATGCAATTCTTAAAAAATTTGCAAGAGTGTTAAAATTTATTTTAACGAGTAAACAGCAAGATAATCGCCATGCCGAACAATGAGTCTTCCTTTATCAATAACAGGATGAGCCCAGTAAGGACCAATTCCTTTTGTAACCATAAATTCGCTTACAACATCAAGTTTTTCGCTTCCTGGTTTAACCAATCCCACATGACCTGTTTTTTCCTCATAAAGATAAAGCATTCCGTCGGCGGAGATAATTGACCCTTTGTTGTACCAATCTGTTACCCACATTGTTTTTCCGGTGTTCCAGTCCACACATATCCATCTGCCTTTGGAATTTGTATCATGAGTCGAGCTATAGATATAGTTGCCAAGGAGTACCATACCTCCTATATGTGGATTTATGTCCGGGTTCTTCCAGACTAACTCAGGTTCTGTACCGTCAAAATTAATTTTAATCTTTACTGCAGTCTGTCTATAACCATTTGCTGCAAACAGAAATCCATCGCGGTAAATGGGAGTATTAATATAATTCCTTCCACCGGTCTTCTGTTCAGCATTGATGGCTTCAAAATTGAATTTCCAAAGAAGTTTCCCGTTTTTTGAGTTTACGCCGATTATATGTGTAGCAGTATGAGTAACTATTATTTTAATTCCATTGTTTTCAATAAGCAATGGATTAACATAATTTGTTCCTTCATTCAAAGATGGACTCTCCCAAACCACTTTACCATTTTCCGCATTAAAAGCGACCATAGCTGCCTTATTACCACCAGGGGTTCCTATTACCTTATTATCAACTACTAAAGGTGATTCAGATATACCAAATCGTGGTGTTTCGGCATCATATTTCTGGAAATAATTCACTGACCATATTATTTTTCCGTCTTTTCCAACACAAACCATATCGCCCTGTCCGCTTACAAGGAAAAGTTTACCATTAGAATAAGTCGGAGTACAACGACTTTCAGTATAGTTGCTTGTTGTGGTAGAATTCCCATATATTACCTCCCAGTTTTTCTTCCCGTCCTGGCTGAAAGATGTCAAAACATCATTTTCGCCTTTTTTCCCGGTAATATAAATTGCATCAGCAGTAACAGTAGCACTGGAATACCCGGTTCCTATCTCTGTGGCTTCCCAAAGTAAAGAAGGACCTGAAGAAGGCCATACTTTTAACAATGCAGACTCATTATAAATGCCTGACCTGTCAGCTCCGCGCCAACCATTTTGTGGTTGTGATAAGGAAATGCCTCCTGAAATCAGAATTACTGCTGCCAATAGTTTTGTTCTCTTATCAAATAATTTCATAAATACCATAAATACCATTTTTAAATGAAATCGCAATATAGAAAAACCATTTATAATATCAGAAGTGAGGTAAAATTTTTCGATTTTAAATAAAGAATTTAAGAATTTTTAACAATATTAAAATCTTATGTGATATCTCCATCATCCGCGTTCCATTTTGAACCAAAATTAATTTATAAATAGTGCAGGGAGCTTTACGTAAATTGTTCCTGTTAACTAAAATCTTCAAAGACATGATTTTTGTCATATTAATAATATTTAATAAATACAACATTTACATACTATTTGTTTACTAAATATATTTATTTGCTTATATATTTAATATATTATATCATATTATATATCAAATTGAATTATGATTATTAAAATATTATTAGCTTTGCTACTTGAGTTTTTCAATTTTAGTAATACACATAATAATTAATAAGAGTAAGAGGATGTGTGGAATTGTAGGTGTTTTTGATCTGAAAGTCAACTATATGGAGTTAAGGGCAAGCGTCCTTAAGATGTCAAAAAAGGTAAGGCATCGCGGACCGGATTGGTCGGGAATATTTTATTGTGATAAGGCAATTCTTGCCCACGAAAGGTTGTCGATTGTTGACCCTCAATCGGGCAAACAGCCATTATACAGTAAAGATGGTAATCTTATACTGGCAGTAAACGGTGAGATATATAATCACCAGGAGATCCGTAAACGTTATGAAAATTCGTATGAATTTCTCACCCATTCCGATTGTGAAGTAATCCTTCCACTTTACCGCGATAAAGGGCCATCTTTTATTGAGGAATTAAACGGAATTTTTGCCTTTGCAATATACGATAAAGAGAAAGATTGCTATTTTATTGCCCGCGATCATATCGGTATAATCCCCCTGTATATCGGATGGGATACATTTGGAAATTTTTTTGTGGCTTCCGAACTAAAAGCTCTTGAGGGTGTATGCAATAAGATACAGGAGTTTCTACCCGGGCACTATCTCTACAGCAAGGAAGGCGTAATGACTAAATGGTATAAACGTGACTGGGTGGAGTATGCAGCTGTAGAAAAAAATGAAACAAATATTGAAGATATGAAAGCAGCACTCGAAGCAGCAGTTCATCGTCAATTAATGTCAGATGTTCCGTATGGAGTGCTTCTTTCAGGTGGTCTCGATTCTTCAATTGTATCCGCAATAGCGAAAAAATTCGCTCCAAAGAGGATTGAGACACAGGACAAGAGTGAAGCATGGTGGCCTCAATTACACTCTTTCGCAATAGGGTTGGAAGGTTCACCTGACCTGGCAGCGGCTCGAAAAGTAGCTGAACATATCGGGACGATTCATCATGAGGTTAACTTCACAGTTCAGGAAGGTATTGATGCAATCAGGGATGTGATATATCATATCGAAACTTATGATGTTACAACAATCAGGGCATCTACCCCTATGTACCTGCTTGCCCGGGTAATAAAATCAATGGGAGTGAAGATGGTACTTTCCGGTGAAGGTGCCGATGAAATATTCGGAGGATATTTATACTTTCATAAAGCTCCTGATCCCAAAGCTTTTCATGAGGAGACTGTAAGAAAGATCAGTAAATTGCATCTATACGACTGCCTTCGGGCAAATAAATCCCTTGCTGCCTGGGGCGTAGAAGGCCGTGTCCCTTTCCTTGACAAAGAATTTATGGATGTTGCAATGCGCCTTAATCCAAAAGACAAAATGATCAATAAGGAAAGGATGGAAAAATGGGTTTTAAGAAAAGCTTTCGAAGATTATCTGCCTTCAAGCGTTGCATGGAGACAGAAAGAACAGTTTTCTGACGGTGTCGGCTATAGTTGGATTGATTCTCTGAAGGCACTGACATCAAAAGAAGTATCCGATGAACAACTGAAGAATGCAAAATACCGTTTCCCGATTAATCCTCCACCAACAAAAGAGGAGTACTTCTACCGGTCAATATTCAATGAGCATTTTCCATCTGATTCAGCTGCATCATGTGTTCCATCTGTTCCATCTGTTGCATGTAGCACACCTGAAGCCATTGCATGGGATGCATCATTTAAAAACATGATTGATCCTTCCGGACGGGCTGTGAAAAGTGTCCATAACGATTCATATAAATAACTATACAAATTAGAACTCAGGGAACAACATACTACGAACTCTGAGCCTTCATCCATTTATCACCCCCGATCCAATAACTTCGTCTCCATCATACCACGCTGCAAACTGACCCGGGGCAATACCTCGCTGAGGCTTATCAAATATGATATACATTCCTTTCTCCCGGCAGTAAAGTCGTGCCTCCTGCAACGGCTGACGATATCTTATCCTGACCATATAATCGCGACTTTCCCCTTCTTCTATCTTTATATCTGTTCTGATCCAGTGTGTCTCGTCTTTCTTTATAAACAGTCCTTTGCGGTTCAGTCCGGGATGCAACTGACCTTCACCGACATAAACGACATTCTTCTCAACATCAATACCTATAACAAACAGGGCCTCTTTATGCCCACCTACATTCATCCCTTTCCTTTGACCAATGGTAAAGAAATGTGCACCATCATGTGCACCAACAATCTGCCCGTTTGAAGGTTTATATCTAAATGGTTCTGTCAATTCAGACAGTAACTTTTCCGGCACTTCATTTTCAGGTAAGCCATCTTTTATGTCAGGGAAACAATAAGTTTCAACTTTTTCAACCCCTTCAACCTTTTCAACAATTTCTACTATATCTCCCTTTTTAGCTGCCAGCTTCTGCTGCAGGAAAGTCGGCAAATGCACCTTCCCGATAAAACATATCCCCTGCGAATCTTTCCGCTGTGCCGTGGCAAGTCCCAGTTTGTCAGCTATTTTACGAACTTCAGGTTTTGTCAGATCACCTATTGGAAAGAGTGCAGTAGAAAGTTGTTCCTGACTGACCTGGCAAAGAAAATAGCTCTGGTCCTTGTTATTATCTTTTCCTGCAAGCAGTCTGTATATTAGTGTATTGTTAACACTTATATGCTCTTTTCTGCAATAGTGGCCGGTTGCAACGAAATCGCATCCAAGCTTACGTACTTCTTCTGCAAATGAATCAAATTTTATCTCCCTGTTGCATAATACATCGGGATTTGGAGTACGCCCCTTTTCATATTCAGCAAACATGTAATCGACAACCCTCTGGCGATAAGGACCACTAAGATCGACCTGGTGAAAAGGGATACTCAGCTTTTTCGCAACCATCTCGGCAAACATAAGGTCATCTTCCCAATGACAGTCGCTCTGGAGCAATCCTGTTGTATCGTGCCAGTTCTTCATAAACAGGCCGGTAACATCATATCCCTGTTCCTTCAGTACCCATGCAGCGACACTTGAGTCAACTCCCCCGGATAATCCGATAACTACTTTTTGCTTCACAGTGCAAAGATAATAAAAGTTGTTTGTCGCTTAGCGACGTCTTGACGCAATGCTGTCTGTCCTGTGTTGCCAGTACTTCTTAATGGGGCGCTGCCTTAGACCCTAATTACTTTGGCTTTGTTTATTTTTCTGTTCATTTTTTGCTCGCCCAAAAAACGAACCAAAAAAGGGCGCCGGAAATGACAAATTCACTTCGGCCGTGCGCCTGCTACACAAGCCTTATTGGCGCTACCGGCCGGGCTGAATTTCACGCCATTTCCGGGTTCCCTTCGCGCCGTCATCTATGAATTTCAGTAACATCATGAATCATTTTTGGATTTCAAACGGCCTCAGAGAATTTTGGGAAAAAGCGACTGTTTTGAAGATTGCTGCGAGGGCCTGCTGCAAGCAATACTGTCTGAGCGAGTACAACGAGCGAGTTGTATTGCGTGGGCAAACTGAAAAACAGGAGCCCCAAAATTATCTGCAGCCTTGATCTTTTTTGGTTACTTTTTTGTATCAAGACAAAAAAGTAACTGGGGTTAGGGGCAACGCCCCTTTTTAAATCAAGACAAGCGCGAAGCGCAAGACAGGCCGAAGGCTAAGACTTCAAGCTAAATAGCATCAAAATTATTTTCCGGGAGCAAAATACCTTAAGTAAAAAACGGTAACTTTAAGCCACCATGGGAAAGGGCACACTAACCATATACAGCGCTTCAGCAGGATCGGGTAAAACCTACATACTTACGGGTATTTATCTTACAAACCTGTTTAAATCGAGATATAACTACAGGAGGATACTTGCAGTGACCTTCACCAATAAAGCCACCGCCGAGATGAAATCCAGGATTCTTGATAATCTCCATAAACTGGCAGTCGGAGAAAACTCAGAATATTTACCCGCATTGATTAAAGCCACAAATAGAACGGAAGAGTGGATCAGGAATGAGGCCAAAGAAATATTAGATTCCATCCTGCACGATTTTTCGCGATTTTCTGTATCAACAATTGATAGTTTTTTCCAGAAGATACTTCGAGCCTTTACCAGGGAGGTCGGACTTCATCCCGGGTTTAATATTGAACTGGATCATAGTACAATACTCTCTTCTGCAGTTGATGAAATGATTGCATCGGCTGCTTCTGACAATCAGCTTAAAAACTGGCTCACTACCTATGCTATGTCTAATATTGATAAAGAGAAGAGCTGGAACCTGAAAGATGGGATCATTAAACTTGCGGAAGAGCTGTTTAAGGAAAAATTCAAGATTCTCTCCACTGATGAACGATCAAATCTTGAAAACAAAAAATTTCTTCTCGAGTATATTGAAAAGATAAAATCGGTGTCTTCTTCTTTTGAGAAAAAGTTGCTCGATTATGGGAAGAGAGCTGATGAGATATTTTCAAAATTTGAATTGTCCGATGATATGTTTTACAGAAAGGGAAAGGGAGTACCCGGATTTATCAGGTTTATGGTTTCAGGAATAGTGAAAGAGCCGAACAGCTGGGTCCGGGAAATTGAAAATGACCCTCCACGGTGGTCTACAGGTATCACAGCGCCACAGTTGCAGGCTGCAATTAATAGCGGAATGGAAAAGACCCTGAAAGAAGTAATTCATTATTATGATGAGAATATAGTTGAATACAATAGTGCAGACGCTATTCTATCATATATTTACGCGCTTGGGATCTTATCGGATGTATTGCATAACGTTCATCTGATAACTACCTCCGAAAACAGTTTTCTTCTTTCCGATGCAGGTGAACTGCTTAACCTTATTACCCAAGAGGATCAGTCTCCTTTTATATATGAAAAGGTTGGCAACAAGTACGAAAATTTCATGATAGATGAGTTTCAGGATACTTCAATCATACAATGGAATAATTTCAGACCACTGATCGAAAACAGCATGGCAGAGGGTTTCGATAACCTCATTGTTGGGGATGTAAAACAATCAATTTACCGTTGGAGGAACAGCGACTGGAAGATACTTGGTTCAGTTCTCGATAAACTGGTTGATAATGACAGGTTTATAAGTGAACCATTGACAACAAACTGGAGAAGCCGTTCAAATATTATCAAATTTAATAACACACTCTTTACAATAATTCCCGGGCAAGTTGATGAAACTCTTGCCGGAGATACACTTCCGGTAAGTTTCAGGAAGCTCTATTCTGAAGCTGTGCAGGCCGATCCGGGTAAAAGCGAAGGTGGTTATATTCGGTTAGAGTTCATTGAAAATGAGAAGGAACGGAAGTGGCAGGAAATTGTACTTGAACGAATTCCCGGTGTCATAGAATCTTTTCAGGACAAAGGTTATAATGCTTCGGATATTGGTATTATTGTGAGGGATGGAAAGGAGGGGGCACAGATTCTTAAAACAATTATTGACTACAGTAATAACTCTCCTCCTGAAAATAAGCAAGCCTATAATTATAATGTAGTATCAAACGATTCTTTGTTGCTTTCAAATTCTCCCGTAATTATCTTCATCATCGCGGTGATCTCTGTGGTTAATGATCCGCAAGATATAATAAGCAGAGCAATGATGTTAAGGTTCTTCCTCCTGGCAAAGGGAGATGAAGAAGCTGATAAAGTGGCCCTGGTCAGCGATAAACTTATTGAAGCATCACGGGTTTACTTTCCTGAAGGATATGAAACTTTTCTTGAGAGAATTAAACAGATGCCCCTCTTTGAAGCAACTGAAAGCATCATCAGATTTTTTGGACTTGGGGAATATTCATGTAACGTGGCCTACCTGAATACTTTTCAGGATTATATCGTCAGTTTTACCGGTAATAAAAATGCTGATATTCAATCATTCCTCGATTGGTGGGAGGCAACAGGTAAAAATAAATCAGTCGTATTGCCCGGGAATCAGGACGCTATGCGAATTCTCACCATCCATAAGTCGAAAGGTCTTGAATTTAAAGTAGTTATTTTACCCTTTCTCTCATGGAATCTCGATCATATTCCCTCTAATCAGCCAATTCTGTGGGTTAAGCCGACCATACCTCCTTTTAATGAACTTGGAATTGTTCCTGTAAAATATAATAAAGAGTTATCCGGCACAATTTTCGCTGATGATTATAAAGAAGAAAAATATTCGGTTTACCTCGATAATATAAACCTGCTGTATGTTGCACTTACCAGGGCAAAAGATGCTATTTATGGATTTTCGGTTGATAATCCCAGGTCAGAAAGTACGATTGCGGGGGTACTAAAGAATGTCATTACATTGAATACCGGCGTTTCTGAAGCATCCGGATTTGTCCTTAATAGTTTTTACAACAGCCAGGAGAGGGTGTTCGAGTTCGGGGAAATTCCTGAAAACAAAAAGGAAGCATCTGATATTATTAATCTTATCTCTTCAAAGTATTCTGTAAGTCAGGAGATGGAATCACTGAAACTGAAGCTTCATGGTGAAAATTATTTTTCATCAGATAAGGTTGAAGTACGGAAAAAGATCAACTATGGAAAACTTATGCACGAGGTTTTTGAAGGTATTAACACTCCCGCCGATATCTCATTTGCTGTCAGGAAACTGGTTCTTGAAGGGAAATTGCCGGAGGAGGAATCGGCTGACACTGAAAAAAGAGTTAACTCCCTGATCAGTACACCTCAGGTTGCAGGTTGGTTTCTGCCCGGGAACGAAGTGATGACAGAAGCCGGAATATTGTTACCAACAGGTATTACACGCCGGCCTGACAGGGTAATATTTAAAGATGGAAAAACCATAATTATTGATTTCAAGTTTGGGGAGGAGAATCCACATTATGCCGAACAGGTTGACAGGTACCGCTGTTTACTGATCGATATGGGTTATCAAAATATCGAAGCCTATATATGGTATGTTGATAAGAACAAAATTGTATCTGCTTAATTTGCAGCAATTTTGCCACCACACAACGACAATGTGTTATTTTGTAGTAAATTTGATATTTTAGAAAAAATATGGGAAGGTCAACAGTGGTACCGACCGTCCACGTAAGTATTGTAGCGATTTGAAAGCAAAGCTGAAAAAGGAGGACAGTGAACTGTCCGAAAAAATCGGACAGTTGAAATATAAAGTATAAAGCTATGACTAAAGAAACAGCCATAAAATTATTTGAAACCAAACAAGTTCGTACCCAATGGTACGAAGAAAATGAAAAATGGTTTTTTTC
>JAPLEB010000121.1 GCA_026391555.1 Bacteroidia bacterium
ATTAACAGATTTGCAATATTATAGCCTCAAATTGTTAATAACCACGCAAAAATCTACTTCTATGAAAAAAGGACTGTTAATAACCCTTACAAATTTGTTAATAGCCTATCAGTTTTTTATTTCTTCGTGCGTTGACCCTGAGGGGGGAAAGTAAAATTAGGTTTTTCGAAAACAAAACAGTATATTTGTTTTATACAACTATACCAAAAAAAATAGTATTTAGAGGTGCCCTAAATTAAACAATTATGAAAAGGAAAATTTTTCTAATCGGAATCACAATCATTATTTTTCTCGTCTTTAATTCTTGTGAAAGTGCCGGACCGGAAGGACCATTAGGACCTGCCGGACCAGCAGGGCCTTCTTTAAAAGGAACCGTGTTAGGTTTTGTTACTTTATATGATGAATTTGGTGTATTGTTAGATGACAAAAGTGGAGTTATGGTCTCGGCTGATGGTTCTGACCCTTCATTAAGCGCAACAACAAATAGTGTCGGTAAGTATCAGATTGATAGTTTACAGACAGGGATTTATAACCTCATTTTTTCAAAAACCGGTTATGCTACTCGTAGAAACCTTGGATTTTCTTTTGTTGGAGGAGTTGAGCCGGCTATTTATAGTACAAGTTTATCGCAAAAGACAACCACATTAATAACGGATTTGACTTTAATTGCAAATCCCGTTAATCTGAATCAAATGATAATAACCTGTACTGTTTCACCAACTCCCGCAACAGGTTTTACCAGATATTTCAGATTTTATTATGGTAAAACCGCTTCAGTATCGAGTACAAATTATTTTCAATCTTCACAGTATGGAACATCATCACCTACTACATATAGTTCTACTCAAACAATAAATAAAGTGTACTATCCAAGTGGCACAACTTTATATATCATTGCTTATGGAGATTTATATAACTATTATAGTTATCCTGATTTGACAACAGGATTAGCTCATTATTCAACAATTAGTACAACCGGATCTGGCAGGGTCAGCATGGTAGTCCCATAATTTCAAAATTCAATTTAAAGTCAAAAAGAGGCAGGTTCCCGGGATTCATTTTTTAAAATATTAAACTGGCCAATAAGAAATTTAAACATTTTCCATGGTTCTTATTTAAAAATAATTTCTTAACTTGTAGGGATAATTTTCTTATCTGTAATTAAACAAGTTTAAAAATGAAAATTCTGATTATTGGGTTTGTTGTATTTGTGATCTGGTCGTTCTTTTCCACATGGCTTTATGTTGATAAGATATTGCCTGCGATGAAAGAGCCGGTTGCTGTACTTACAATCCCCGAACCACAAACGAATGCGGCAGACT
The DNA here is from genome assembly GCA_026391555.1 of Bacteroidia bacterium. Classification (GTDB taxonomy): domain Bacteria; phylum Bacteroidota; class Bacteroidia; order Bacteroidales; family VadinHA17; genus LD21. The sequence continues at coordinate 1,323 of JAPLEB010000121.1, forward strand.
CTCTTGCGCAACTTTACGCGTCAATGCCAAAGGACCTGATGATCTATTTTGAATTTGACAAATTAAAATTCAAAACGGATCCGCAAACTGACATCAGCATTGCTGAATTTAAAAGTTGGCTTGATAAGTATCCGGTATCAATTCTTACAGTTACCGGGCACACTGATTTGGTTGGAACGCCGGATTATAATCAGCCTCTCGGGCTCAAAAGGGCACAGATAATTCAGAAATACCTTGAAGAAAAGGGAATCCCTTCAACAAGGGTTATTTCTGACTCAAAAGGGGAGGATCAACCTTTGGGCGATTACCTTACCGAAGAGGGAAGAGCAAAGAACAGAAGAACAGAAATATCAATTAAAAAATAAAAATATAATTATATGAAAACATTATTTATAATACTTGCACAATCAAATACCGGGGCTGTAATTCTTATACTCGCGTTGCTCCTCGTTGCAGCAATAATCGGGTATTTAACCGCCTGGTTTTATGCAAAGTCAGTTTATACTCCGATAATAAAAGGTCTTGAGGCAGAAAAAGCTGATCTTCTTAAACAGGTTACCGGTTTAAAGGATGATTTAAATAAACTGAACGGCAAGGTTGATAAACTAAATGAAAAAATAGGGAAACTTGAAGAGGAGATAGCTGAAAAGGATAAAGAAATTAAACACCTTAAAAAGTCAAAGAAATAGTTTAAAATTGTTTGCCGGCTTTAGTTTGCCAAATTCACGTTTTGAGTAATCATTTCCTTAATGTCAGGGAATTTTATTATTTTCATCTTACGAAAATAGTGGCATTCCCATTATATTTTAATTTGACTTATTTGTATTTGATTTACAATTAATTGATCCAAAGAATGAGGCCATTTTCCATAGATAATAACATAATAACATAATAACATAATTTACAAACCTGAAAATATTAGTAACTAAATCACATCTAATCAGTCAAATTCATGAAAACCTCAAGGAGAACATTTGTTAAAACAGGTGCATTGGCTGCTTTAGGAACAGCTATAATTCCCGGGTCAGTTTTTAGTTGCACAAGTCCAAAAGGAATGGTTGGCCTGCAATTGTATTCTGTACGGGAAGATATGTTAAAGGATCCTCTCGGATCGTTGACTCGACTGGCTAAAATGGGCTATGTTTATGTAGAACATGCCAATTACATTAACAGGAAGTTTTATGGCTATTCAGCACACGAATTAAAGAAAGTTTTGGACAGTCTGGGCCTGAAAATGGTCAGCGGTCATACTGTAATGGGCAGGCAGCACTGGGACGAAACAAAGAAAGATTTCTCTGACAGTTGGAAGCTGACAGTAGAAGATGCAGGTACACTTCATCAGCAGTATGTTGTTAGTCCTTCAATGGATGGGAGTATGAGAAAAACCTATGACGATTTTATGCGTTATATGGAAGTTTTTAACAAATGTGGAGAATTATGTAAAAAGCAGGGGATGAAATTTGGTTACCACAACCACGATTTTGAATTCAGCGAAAAACTTAACGGTGAAAAATTATTTGATATTATGATGAAGAGCATTGATCCTGAACTGGTAGTAATCCAGTTAGATATCGGTAATCTGTATAATGGAGGAGCAGTTGCCATTGATGTTGTTAATCAATATCCCGGCAGATTCGAGAATATCCATGTAAAGGATGAAATAATGGCTGAAAGCGGGGCGGCACAATATGAAAGTACAATTATCGGAGAAGGGATAGTTAATACCAGACAAGTTGTGGATCAGGCTACAAAAACAGGAGGGACAACCTGCTATATCATTGAACAGGAATCTTATCAAGGTAAGACACCCATGGAGTGCGTTAAATCAGATCTTGAAATTATGAAAAAATGGGGGTATTAATCTTCAATAGCAGAATGATAATCTTGTAACGATCTGACTTTATACTCACCGTTCTGTCTCTCCTTAATACCCAGGCTTGAAGAAAGTGCAGCTGATGTAGTCGTTATATAAGGTATCTTGTATTTGATAGCATTCTTTCTGATATAAGAATCATCGTATTCACTGAGTCTGCCGGCCGGCGTATTTACCACCAGGTTTATTTCCCCGTTCTTGATTGCATCAACGATATTAGGTCTGCCTTCATGAACTTTCAGGATCAGGTTAGCTGCAATACCGTGTTTTTCAAGAAACAATTTGGTTCCACCCGTTGATAATATGGAAAAGCCCATATCCCTGAAGTTCTGTGCGGTTTCGATGATACGATCCTTATCACGGTCAGCAATTGTTATTAAAACGGTTCCATAAACAGGCAAAGGAGTTTGTGTTGCCTCCTGTGCCTTAAAAAACGCCATACCGTACGAATCAGCCATGCCAAGCACTTCACCGGTTGAGCGCATTTCAGGACCCAGAAGAGGATCAATTGCCGGGAACATATTAAAGGGGAATACAGCTTCTTTTACCCCGTAATGCTTTATAGTTCTATTCTTCAGATTAAAGTCAGAAAGTTTTTGTCCCAGCAATATCTGTGTGGCAATTCTGGCCATTGAAATATTGCAGACTTTTGAAACCAGTGGCACTGTGCGTGAAGCCCGTGGATTAGCTTCAAGAATGTAAACAGTATCTTCATAAATGGCATACTGTATATTCATCAAGCCAACCACTTTCAGTTCAATTGCTATCCGCCGGGTATAATCATAAATTGTTTTCTTATGATCTTTCTGAATTATCACAGGTGGAATAACGCAGGCTGAATCACCTGAATGGATCCCTGCATATTCGATATGCTGCATCACTACAGGTACAAAAGCATCAACGCCATCCGATATTGCATCAGCTTCTGCTTCAATAGCATCCTCAAGAAACTTGTCCAGAAGCAGAGGTCTGTAAGGAGATATGCCAACCGCTTTTGTAACATATTCTTCAAGCATCTCTTCATCGAGAATTATTTTCATCGCCCTGCCTCCAAGCACATAAGAGGGTCTGATCATCATAGGATAACCGATTCTTTCAGCAATTGCAAGAGCCTGTTCCAGGTTGCTCGCCATTCCTGATTCCGGCTGGGGAATTCCCAGTTTGGTAATAACATGCCGGAAACGGTCGCGATCTTCAGCAAGATCGATAGTTTCGGGGGTGGTGCCTAAAATTTTCACGCCTGCTTCAGCAAGTTCTTTTGCAAGGTTCAATGGTGTTTGTCCTCCAAACTGAACAATTACACCTTCAGGTTTTTCCTTGTTATAGATGCTTAAGACATCTTCGGCTGTGAGAGGCTCGAAATATAACTTATCGGAAGTATCATAATCTGTCGATACTGTTTCGGGGTTGCAGTTTACCATTATGGATTCATATCCTGCATCGCGTATCGCGAAAGCTGCATGAACGCAGCAGTAGTCAAATTCAATACCCTGGCCAATCCTGTTATGCCCGCCGCCCAGGACCATGATCTTTTTCCTGTTGCTTACTGCCACCTTATCGGGAGCATTATAGGTAGAGAAGTAATAAGCAGCATTCTCGACACCGCTTACAGGTACCGGTTCCCATGCCTCATTAAGTCCGAGCGATATCCGTTTCTCCCGGATCTCCTTTTCAGGAATACCTGATAACTTTGCTAAATATTTATCAGCGAATCCATTCTTTTTTGCCTGAAGAAATATCTCGTCGGGCGGAATCATCCCTTTGTAAGCAAGTATTGTTTCTTCCTCCTCAACCAGTTCTTTCATCTGTGAAATGAACCATGACTTGATATGGGTTTTTTTATGAAGCTCCTCTATATCAGCGCCTTTACGTAATGCTTCGTACATTATGAATTGCCTTTCGCTTGAAGGATGCTTAAGCATATTCATCAGCTCGTCGAGAGGTTTTTTGTTAAAATCTTTTGCAAACCCCAGTCCGTAGCGCCCGATCTCCAATGAGCGTATAGCTTTCTGCAGAGCTTCTTTATATGTTTTACCGATACTCATAACCTCGCCAACGGCCAGCATCTGGGTGCCAAGCTTATCTTCGAGACCATCGAATTTCTCAAAAGCCCACCGCGCGAACTTCACAACCACATAATCGCCGGAGGGGGTGTATTTATCGAGAGTCCCGTCGCGCCAATAGGGTATTTCATCGAGAGTTAAGCCACCGGCAAGAAGAGAAGATACAAATGCAATAGGGAATCCTGTTGCCTTTGAGGCAAGAGCTGATGAGCGTGAGGTGCGCGGGTTTATTTCTATTACAACTACCCTGCCGGTTTCAGGATCGTGAGCAAATTGCACATTTGTACCGCCGATAACTTCAATAGCTTCAACAATATCATAAGAATATTTCTGAAGGCGTTTCTGAAGTTCCGGATCGATCGTCAGCATGGGAGCCGTGCAGAATGAATCACCTGTATGAACGCCCATTGCATCGACATTCTCGATGAAGCAGACTGTAATCATCTGATTTTTAGTATCTCTTACAACTTCCAGTTCAAGCTCTTCCCAGCCTAAAACAGACTCTTCAATAAGTACCTGGTTTACAATGCTTGCCGATAGTCCCCTGCTGGCGATTGTCCGTAGTTCCTCCACATTATATACCAGTCCGCCGCCGGTGCCTCCCATTGTATATGCAGGACGGATAACAACCGGGTATCCCAGTTCTTCTGCTGCTTTTTCAGCATCTTCAACTGTATTAACTGCTTTGCTCTGAGGCATTTCGATGCCAAGACGGTTCATGGTTTTCTTGAAAGCTATCCTGTCTTCGCCCCGTTCAATGGCATCAATATTCACGCCGATAACTTCAACATTATATTTAGACAGGATGCCTTTTTTGGCGAGGAGAGAGGAGAGGTTAAGGCCTGTCTGACCGCCCAGGTTTGGAAGAAGGGCATCGGGGCGTTCCTTTTTTATTATTTCGGTGAGGGCATATTCGTTGAGCGGCTCTATATAGGTTGAATCCGCTATTTCAGGGTCGGTCATTATTGTAGCCGGGTTTGAATTGACCAGTACAATTTTATAGCCTAATGAGCGTAATGCTTTGCAGGCCTGAGTTCCCGAATAATCGAATTCGCAGGCTTGTCCGATGATGATGGGCCCTGAGCCGATGATTAATACTTTTTTAATATCCTCCCGTCGTGGCATAATATTTAAGGTGGTTTATTGATTTAAGGTGAAATACATAAATCTTATTAACGCTTACAATATAAAAAATCAATTTGGAAAGGTGAGTATCAGAAGCGTGAAATCGATCAGAAAGATATAAACCGGATTATTGTGAATCCCCGCGAGCGCATTGGCTTCGCCGAGCTCGTAAACTCAGTTCTCCGTTGCTTGCTGCGAAGAGCTTCAATTCAGGTTGGTACTTGAAAATTTAATTAAGTTGCATTTTGTTTAATCAAATCGTAAATTTGATAAAATTCAAATTAGAATAATATAAACATATCATAATTCCATATGAAACCCACATGTTATGCTAACACAAACACTTATAAAAATATTTTTTATCAACATGTGCGGTTCCATCATACCTTAAAAATCAAAATTATATTATGATGAAAAATATATATAGAATTTCTGGAGTAATCCTGGTGATCCTATCAATCTTTCTAATTTATTCCTGTAAGAAAAAAGAGAAACTTATGCCCCCTGCTCTTATAACCACAGCTGTGAATGAAATTTCTTTTACAACTGCTACTTCCGGAGGAGATATTACAGATATAGGAGGAGCTTATGTAACTGCCAGGGGTGTCTGCTGGAATACATCTGTTGAACCAACGATTGATAACAATAAGACAACTGAGAGTGGTGGATTGGGAGCTTTTACAAGTAGTTTAACCCAGCTTGCGCCGGGCACAAAATATTATGTAAGAGCCTATGGTACCAACGTTGCCGGTACAGGTTATGGGAATGAAATTATGTTTACTACACAAAGTAGTCCGATAATATTTAATCCTAATTTGACTTATGGAACAGTAACCGACATTGACGGGAATGTATACAAAACCATTATTATTGGTACGCAAACATGGATGGCAGAAAACCTGAGAACAACCAAATACAAAGAAGGTACGGCCATCCCATTGCTTACAGATAATACGGCATGGGCAAATTTGATAACGCCCAGTTATTGTTGGTATAGTAATAATGCAACAACATATAAAAATACGTATGGGGCATTATACAATTGGTACTCAGTAAACACGGGCAACCTTTGCCCAACGGGTTGGCACGTACCAAGTTATGATGAATGGACAACCCTGACAACCTATTTGGGTGACGCAATTGTTGCAGGGGGTAAACTAAAAGAAACCGACACAATTCATTGGACAACTCCAAATACCGGAGCTACCAACGAAAGTGGTTTTACAGCCCTTCCGGGTGGCAACCGTAGTTACGATGGTTCATTCAGCTACATTGGATACTACGGTTACTGGTGGTCTTCTACAGAGTACGCTTTAACTTCAGATGCCTACTACCGGTACATTAGCTTCAAATCCAGCAGTATGTCCAAAGGCAACTACCATAGGCGGAGTGGTTTTTCTATTCGTTGCCTCAAGGATTAAGTGTGACCAGAAGCACGGAAACGTATCAAAAAGGTAGGTAAGGGCATTCTTTTCGGAGGATATTTGTTTTGAATTGACAGGAAAGATGCCTGCATAAACCTTTGCGAAATGGAGTTCTCAGAATCTGAATTTACAATTGATGCTGAATATGCAAAAAAAACTCAGGCAAAAAAGAGAGGTACTTTAAAATGTGACCAAAACAAAATATAGACATCTTTATAACTATGATTTCAACTTTTGGAATTGTCAATAATATCCATTCAAAGGGTATATTATCTAATTCGTTGACAATGGAAAGTTTATTCTGAAAGGGATGGTTTATAAGATATATATCAAATACATTTCTTAATATTTGCTACGGCATCCTTCCAACTGACAACATTACAATCTGATCGTATTTGATTTTCAAGACCGCCATATATGAGAAATGAATTTTCCGGATTTGCATTGCCGGAAAGTTTCTGAAAAAATCTGATTCCCTTCAGCCAGTCACCAGAAATAGTGGTACCAGATTTAATTTCAATAGGGATCAATTTTTGACCGGATTCAATCAGGCAATCAATTTCATTTCCTGAATTATCTCTCCAGAAATAGAGCGATGGTCTCTGTCCTGTATTGTAAAAAGCTTTTGCCAATTCTGAAATTATAAGGTTTTCAAATAAAGCACCCCTCATAAAATGAATATTCAGTTCATCACTGCTCTTAATTCCGAGCAGATTAGATGCCAGACCAGTATCATAGAAATATAGTTTTGAGGTTTTAATGATTCGTTTATTATAGTTTGAGAACCATGGTTGTAATCTGAAAACTATAAAACTGGCCTCCAGAACAGAGAGCCATTTCTGAACTGTATGGTAGCTTAGTCCAAGTTCATTTCCAATTTGACTGAAATTCACCAGTTGACCGATCCTTCCGGCACATATCCTTACAAATCTTTGAAACTGAATCAGATCGCCAACATTTATAATTGTCCTTACATTCCTCTCAATATAGCTTACCAGATAATCATCAAGCCATCTTCCAGGGCTTAAATCGTGTTCATATAATCTTGGATAAAATCCCTTGAATATATAATCTATATAATTCTTTAGTTCAAATGAGGTGTTTTTAAGTTCCTCCATTGAAAAAGGGAACAGGTGAAGTATTGCGGTTCTGCCAGCCAAAGATTGTGATATTCTTTCAAGTAACAGAAAATTCTGAGAACCAGTCAATATGAATTTTCTGTCACCCTTCTCGCTATCAACTATTACTTGTACCCATGAAAAGATGTCAGGAACATTCTGAGCTTCATCAATAATAAGGTTTCCTTTGTATATTTCAAAAAACAATCGCGGATCTGTAAGAGCAATCTCTTTCTTATCTGTTTCCTCCAGATTAAGATAGGTAAAATCACTAAAACATTGCTTAACTAAAGTGGTTTTTCCCGATTGCCTTGGACCTGTAAGTGTTATTACAGGCATTTTTTTGATTATACTGATCAGTATTTCAGACAGATATCTATTAATCATACTAATTAGAAGTTGAAGTTCTAATTAGCAATATTAATAATTTTCTGATTAAAATACAAAAAAATGCATTTAATATTTACATAAGCTATTGTAGGGGTCGTGAAAGCTTTACATAATACCTTTAAAGCATTGAAAACAAGCGGTTTTACAGCCCTTCCGGGTGGCAACCGTAGTTACGATGGTTCATTCAGCTACATTGGATACTACGGTTACTGGTGGTCTTCTACAGAGTACGCTTTAACTTCAGATGCCTACTGCCGGTACATTAGCTTCAAATCCAGCAGTATGTACAAAGGCAACTACCATAGGCGGAGTGGTTTTTCTATTCGTTGCTTGCGGGACAATTAAACCAGGTAATAGTTGTTCGGTTATGCTCTTGACAATCCCTGCCCGTTTACCTGGACTTTGCCACCTTGTTTGTTAAGTTACAAACAATCTCAAGTAATTCTTCTAACCGATTTTTTGAATTTCATTTCAGGTTTGAGAAGAACTTGATTTATTTCATTTTCATTATTGTTTAGCCTTGAAAAAAGAAATTTTATAGCTAATTTACTAATATCACTTACCGGTTGAGCGATACATGAGATCGGAGTTTCCAAATAATCGAGGTATGGATGTTCATCAAAAGTTATTAATGAAATATCCTCAGGAATCCGAACATTCTTTTCTTTAAGCGCTTTAATACAACCCATTGCAATTGTATTGCTAAGAGTAAATATTGCTGTAGGTAATTGTTTTTGTTGTAGTAAAAGTTTTGTTTCCAGAAATCCGTTTTGCACAGTAAAATCATCACCAACAACGTTATAACTTCTAATTCCTGCCTCTTCCAAAGCATCTTTAAACCCTTTTACTCTTAACCTGTTTGGTGTTGATTGTTGAATACCCTGGATGCAGGTAATCATAGAATGTCCATTTTCAATAAGGTGTTTAGTTGCAGTATAAGCGCCATCATAATTATCTGTTGAAACGTAAGGTATATTCAATTCTTCGAAATACCGGTCAATACATACTATTGGCAGTCCCTGGTCATGCAACTTTTTAATATGTTCCCATTGGTTTCCGCAGGGAGCTATGATTAATCCTTCAATATTTCTGGAGACCATTTGTTGTAATTCCAATTTCTCAATCTCATGGGTTTCATCGCTGTCCCCAATAATTGTGATATAACCAAATCTCCGCACCTCTGCATTTATTTCACTTGCAATACCTGCAAAAAAAGGATTTGTCAATGATGGAACTATCATTGCCACAGTCCTGCTTTTCCCGGATTTCAAATTTGCTGCAAAATGATTGGGGACATATTCTAATTCTTCTGCTGCATCCCTGATTTTTTGTTGAGATTTTTTCCCAATCCGGTATTGTTCGGCTTTTCCGCTCAGTACTCTTGATACTGTAGTAATTGAAAGCCCTGATTTTTTTGCAATATCAGTAATACTTATTTTTTGTTTAATCATAACTGTTTTGCACAAATAGTTGAACAAAGATAGCTAAAATTAGTGAAATTGATATTATGAAGAAATATTTATTAATGAATCCCATATCATTTAATATACTATTCAATAATCATATAATAAGGCATTTAGCCAGGGAAGCCAATGCAATTTTAAGAATAACATTTATTTCGCCAAAATGAAATTTAAGGCACAAACGTTTGTAAGATTGATTATTATTTTCTATTCTTGATTCGAAATAGTTAATAAATATTATTGAGTATCAGGAATCATGCATATACCCTCATTGATTTTGACTTCGTCGAGTTCCGCTTAGGTTCTTCAAAAACTCGATTGGCCTAACATTCCAGCCTACCGGCAGGATAGTCTATCCATCGGCATTATACCATAAAAACTGGTGGATTAAATTATAATTCACTTTGGTATAATCGCTTTTCAAATCTTAATTCGCATATATCAACTAATTTTTGGGATAATATTTTCTATAAGCCAATCAAATGCCTTATCCGGATCATATTTTATTTCCGGGCCTATTAACCCTACCATATCACCAAGAAATAACGGAGAAGTTTGTTTCTCCTTCAAATTGATGATAAATTCTTTTCGTGAAGGAGTCTTTTTTGCAACAAACTTCATGTATTCCAAATAACATTGAATAATTCTGTCCAAATTCAAATCAGCATGTTGGCTGGCATAAAACAGGTCAAATAGGTCTCGTCCTTTTTTGCGCTGATAAAGTGCCCTTAATTTGGTTCCCAAAAGTTCATCAAGATAATAAGTTGTAATCTCACACTTTCCTGAAAACCAATCATTGTCAACCTGAAATGGCACCAAATTCAAGCCCAACAGGTTAAAATGCTCCCTGCAATTTATTTCAATTTTGAGTTTCAATCGCTGCACTGGAGCAGATTCTGAAGTGAAACGGTATAATATGGTATTATTATTCGTTTTAGGCTTTACTACCCGGGGCTCTTCAAAAAACATAATTTTTTCACCGATTCGCTGTAGTAATGGTCTGATTGGGCCTTCTTTTATCTGCACCAGATCGATATCTTCAGAATATCTTGGCGCTGGATTCATGTATAATTTATATAAAGCCGTTCCTCCGCGAAATGCCAGGTTTTCGCGTAAAAACTCATCCGAGAAGATTTCAACCAGAGCTCTTGAAATAATCAGGTCTTGTTCAACCTGTGCATCCGATCGCCAGGCTACCTGATCTTTCCATTTTGCTGTGTATGGTCTTGGTATCATATGTCGCTTTCCAGTTCAATGTTAACATCAACTTTCCATATATTGTCTGTGCTGCCTGGTCTTCTGTTTTTGTCAGGGCTAAGCAAAACCGGGAAATAATTTTCCCCTTTAAGATATTCACTAAAAAGGTTCACGGTAGCAGGATCAGCCTGAAGTTCACTCAAAAGGAAGCAAAGCCTTTGAATTGAACTGGTATGAGGATACCAACTGAGTAACTCCTGAATATCATTCGTTTTTATTTCCTCCATCAACTCTTCAATAATGGCAAGTATCCGGTTAATTCCTCCAAGTTTAGATTGATAATGAATCAGATCTATTGCAGTGAGGGCCGGAGAAGAAACGTTAAAATAACCGGCATCTGATTTCTTTTGCAGAATATTTTTTGGAGGCCAGTAACTGCATGCAAATAAATTTAAAAAAATTACCCCCTTCTTGATATTCCGGATATTCGGGAACTGAGTAATCAGATAGTCCTTTTGTACCTGCTGATGACTGGCGCCATAAAAAGCAGCAGCAGAATACAACCCAATGTAATAAGGTTTATTTAAGTATTTGAAAAGCTTTTCGGAATATAGTTCCAAAGGAACTTTGTGATAACTTCTGTATCTTGGTGGTAGTATCAGGTAAAAACCCTGACGCAGGTTGACAATCTCCCCCTTATTCACTAAACGGGAAAGTTCATTTTTTAATGCCACATCAGTTTTGAAAGAATCTTTTTTTAATTCTTCCCAGGTAAAGGCATATTCTTCATACTGCAAAGACTTTGAAATATATTCAGCTACTCCTAACACATTAGTAATTTTATGCGAAAGATATTAAAAAATGATATTAAACGCATATAAATACTATAAATATTTTAACTTTTACGAGAGACTATTAAGATAAAGTAACTCAGATATATTATTATTTCTGATGCTTTTGGGCAGGGTGATTAGGTTTATCCGGAAGTGCTTTCCTCAACGGTTTTCAGTTATACTTATTTTTTGTTTAATCATAGCTGTTTTGCACAAATAGTTGAACAAAGATAGCTAAAATTAGTGAAATTGTTATTATGAAGATTTTTTTTTAGAATTCCATTTTTTAACATACTATCCAATATTCATATAATAAGGTATATAGCTAAAGTAACAAAACAGTAAAAAGAATAATACTGATTTTTCTTCATAAAATAAAAAAATATGCACAAACGTTTGTACATATAATTTTTATTTCTTATGTTTGTCTGGAATAGCTAATAAATACTAATGAGATACTAATTAATAATATTTATAAACCGTTATTGCACAGAGCATAATAATCTCATAAGTACCTGTTAAATACAAAAAATGATAAAATCCTGGAAATAGAAAAACAGAAAGGGCAGAAGAATAACATTGCTTGAATAACAAAAAAAGAAGCACATTATAATTATACAAACTAAATATCCTATGATAAAAACTTTCAGAAACAGGGATTAGCCACAGATTATGCAAAATGTATTTTATAAAACTTAAAACAATTAATTATTACAGTGAAAATTAAGATATCGAGTTTTAATCTTATGCTTCCGGGTATTTTGATCATAACTTTTCCCGGTTGTAAAGAACAACAAACAGTGCGGCCTAATATATTGTTTTGCTTAGCTGATGATGCTTCATTTCCCCACATGGGACAGAATTGCAGATGGATTAATACCCCGGCTTTTGACAAGGTTTCCCGCCAGGGTATTTTTTTTGAAAACGCTTATACCCCAAATGCCAAATGTGCTCCTTCGAGAGCTAGTATTTTAACGGGAAGAAATTCCTGGCAACTTAAAGAAGCAGCTAATATGTTTTGCTACTTTCCTGCTGAGTTTAAAACGTATCCGGAAGCTTTTGCAGAAAATGGATATTATGTAGGGTCTACTGGCAAAGGATGGTCGCCGGGAGAACCGGGAATGAAAGACGGAAAACTTCGGGAACTTGCTGGTAAAGAATGGAGTAATCTAAAAACAACTCCTCCAACCAATAAAATATCAAAAATTGATTACGCAACAAACTTTGAAGAATTTTATAATAACAAACCGCGAGGAAAACCATTTTGCTTTTGGTTTGGAAGCAATGAGCCACATAGAGGGTATGAATACGCTTCATCTTTAAAGGCAGGGAAAAAACCCAGCGATGTAGATAATGTGCCTCCATTCCTTCCTGATAATGAAACTGTAAGAACAGACCTGTTGGATTATGGATATGAAATTGAATATTTTGATCTGCAGGTGCAGCGCATGTTGGATTTTCTTGAAAAAAACGGGGATCTGGATAATACCATTATTATTATCACAGCAGACAATGGGATGCCCTTTCCACGGGCAAAAACTGATGATTATGAATACTCAAATCACATGCCAATGGCAATCATGTGGAAAAACGGAATTAAGAAACCTGGTCGTACATTGAAAGACTATGTCAGTTTCATCGATCTGGCCGTAACATTTTTTGATGTTGCGGATATCGACTGGAATAAAAGTGGTATGCAGTCTTCCCCGGGAAAAAGTTTGTATCCGGTTTTCAAAGATCCAAACCTGAAAGAACCTTTCAGAGATCATGTTCTTATTGGAAAAGAGAGACACGGTGTTGGAAGGCCTGATGATTTCGGATATCCTATCAGAGGTATTGTAAAAGATGATTGGTTGTACCTGAAAAATTACAGGAGCGATCTATGGCCTGTAGGGAATCCCCAAACAGGTTATCCTGACGTGGATGGTAGCCCGACAAAAACTGAGACATTAAACTCCCGGCATCAAACGGGAAAGAGATATTTGTGGGAATGGTCATTCGGAAAAAGACCAGCCGAAGAGCTATATTATCTTAAGAATGATCAATATTGTATCCATAACATGGCTGAAATGCCTGAAAATATGGAGATTAAAGCAAATTTGAAACGTCTGATGGAAGCAGAATTGATCAAGCAATCGGATCCCCGGATGTTTGGTAAAGGTGATATATTTCAGAACTATAAATACTCCAATGAGCGTTGGAGAAATGCTTACCAAAGAATTGTTATTAACAAGGAAGATTTGGTTCTTCCCTGGATAAACCCTTCAGATATTGAAAAAGATTTTATCGGGAAATAACAAATAATTTACAACAATCTCATATAACTTTAATCATTAAAAAAATGCGACAGTTAAGAATGAAATTTCTGTATTCTTCAACAGCCCTGTTTGTTTTAGGAATCACATCAAGTGTTGTGGCAAGAGAAAGTGAAACTGCCCGGAGGGGAGTGTTACAACAAAAAGATGGCAAACCTAATGTGATCATAGTGATGACTGATGATCAGGGCTACGGGGAACTTTCATGCCATGGTAATCCTGTGCTTAAAACTCCGCAGCTTGATAAATTACATGATCGCAGTATCCGGTTTACCGACTTTCATGTTGCCCCAATGAGCGCACCTACCCGCGGGCAACTTATAACCGGACTGGATGCGGCACGAAACGGGACAATAAATGTTAGCAGCGGACGCGCCCTGTTGAGGCCGGAACTAACCACCATGGCTGACATATTTGCATCCAATGGCTACCGGACAGGCATCTTTGGTAAGTGGCATCTCGGCGATAACTACCCTTTCCGGCCTGAAGACCGTGGATTCCAGGAAACAGTCTGGTTCCCTTCCTCTCATATTAGTTCAGTCCCTGATTTCTGGGGTAATGACTATTTTGATGACACCTATATCAGGAATGGGAAACGTGAAAGTTTCAAGGGTTACTGCACCGATATCTTTTTCGACGAGGCTATGGAATTTATCAGTAATTCAGCAAAATCCGGGAAGCCTTTCTTTACCTACTTGCCTACAAACACGCCTCATGGTCCTCTCATTGCAAAGGATGAGGATAAAAAAGCCATGGCGTTAGCATTTGCTGATTCGCAGTTTTCTGGTATGAAACCAGCATTAAAGTCCAATTTGATAAACTATTTGGCCATGATCCTCAATATTGATACCAATATAGGCAGGCTTGTCAAATTTCTTGAAGAAGAGGGCCTTGCTGAAAATACCATATTGATATTCCTTACCGATAATGGTAGTACTCAAGGTCCGTCATATTACAATGCCGGGATGCGTGGCATGAAAACCGAACTGTGGGAAGGAGGACATCGGGTCCCTCTATTTATCAGCTGGCCTAAGGGTGGATTTACTGCCCCTCGTGATATTGAAGGCCTCACAGAGGTTCAGGATATCCTGCCTACCCTGGTTGATCTGTGCATACTAAATACTCCGGCCTCAACGAAATTTGATGGGATCAGTTTAGCCCCCGTTTTGCGTGGTAAGAAAAAGATAGATGATGACAGGATACTGGTAATCAACTATAGCCGGATGCCCTCGGGTTTTAATTACCCGTCGCCTTATTCACAGTCCATCCTGAAGCGTAACGGTGCGGGTGTGCTTTGGAAACGATGGAGGTTACTTGAGGATCGTGAATTAAATGATCTCACTGCAGATCCGTTACAACAGGTCAATGTCATTGATCGTTACCCGGAGGTGGCAGAAAAAATGCGAAGTCATCTCAACAAGTGGTGGAATGAGGTTAAGGATATCGCCAATGAATCGCAAAGGGTTGTCATTGGGAACGATAGAGAAAATCCCACAATGCTGACAGCCTGCGAATGGATGGATGTTTTTATCGACCAGCAGGGACAGGTCAGACGTGGTCTTAGTGCAAACAGTTACTGGGAACTTCTGGTAGATCAACCCGGGGAGTATGAGTTTGAGTTGCGGCGATGGCCTAAAGAGATAGATGTTCCGTTGATGGATAAGAGCTCTGAATTTGATACGGCCCTGCCTATTACACAAGCACGGATATTTATTAGCGGCATAAATCATTTGGCGATAGGGGAAAGAAAACCTTATGGATTTGACGGTCTGACGAAAACTGTCAAGCCTGGTGAAAAATCTGCTGTTTTTACTGTTAAACTTGAAAAGGGACCTATGGCTCTGCATACCTGGTTTGATGCTGCAAAAACTTCTTTACATGGTGCCTATTACGTATATGTA
The DNA here is from genome assembly GCA_026391555.1 of Bacteroidia bacterium. Classification (GTDB taxonomy): domain Bacteria; phylum Bacteroidota; class Bacteroidia; order Bacteroidales; family VadinHA17; genus LD21. The sequence goes on from JAPLEB010000121.1 coordinate 17,025, forward strand.
AAACGCCTGTGAATGAATGTTAATAATCATTTGTGATTTCCTTATATAACATATTTTAAGTTCTGTTAATTATCACTAACGTTAAAACAGTAAACTATGAAAGCAAAATTTAAAAGCACATCTTCGATAGTTTTTCTTTTTCTGTGTCTGTTTTTTCTCTCAAACTTATTACCATCTGCATTATATGCCCAGGGGACAGATAATGCAATTCAGTACCGCCAACTTCCCATGGATGTATATAAGGATAAAGTGGCAGGAGGTTGGCTTGGACAAGCTATTGCTGTTCTTTGGGGTCAATGGACAGAGGGTAAATGGCAGACTTCAATTGTGCCCTTCGATCTTGAAGACTGGTATCGGGCCAAAACGCCCCCTAAAGAAATATCAGATAAAGCTGCTGCCATGGATGATCGCCTGAAACGAAGAGAATTTATGTTGCAGTATTATGGGGACAAGAAAAACTGGGAGATATGGGTACCTGATAAGATGTCTGATCAGGACGATTTATATATTGAGTTTATGTTTCTGCACTCTATTTTAAAAAACGGTCTTGATGTTACTGCTACTGAGATTGCAGAAGATTGGGTTAAATATTTAGCTCCAAACAGGATATGGGGAGCCAACAAAGCTTCTTACCTGAATTTCCAGAAAGGTATTTGGCCTCCTATGTCTGGTAATCCTCGCTATACTCCTCAGGGAGACGCCATTGATTATCAGATTGAAGCAGATTTATTTGGACTGATCAGTCCCGGATTGCCCAGAATCAGCAATGCTTGGGGTGATAAGGTCGGCCACATTATGAATTATGGTGACGGTGTTTATGGCGGAATGGCTATGTCAGCCATGTATGCTGCGGCATTTTTTGAAAGCGATCCGCGTAAATTGGCAGAATATAGTTTGAAGGCTATCCCATCGGAAAGTGGTTATGCTAAAATGGTACAAGATATGCTTGATGTTTCACAAAAGTACCCCAATTGGCAGGATGCATGGAAAGTAATAAAACAAAAATGGGGAATGAAGGACGGAAAACCTGTCCCCGGGCTGGATGTCAGGATTAATGGAGCGTTTGTCTATATGGGTCTATTATATGGTGGTGGTGATTTCTGGAAAAGCATGAATATATCAATGCGCTGTGGAGTAGATAGTGATTGTAATCCATCAAGTGTTGCAGGTATCCTTGGTACTGTGATGGGTATGAAGAAGATTCCTGAAAAGTGGGCAATTTTAAGGAATTTGCCAATTGATAATATAGCGATTAAGGATATATTTCCTAATCCTATTAAGTGGGATGATATCCTGGATGCAACTGTAGAAGTAGGAAAGTGGAACATACTGCAGAACGGAGGATATTTGAGTGAAGGCGTATTTTTTATACCTTATCAAACACCAACATCAGCACCTCTGGAACAAACAATTTGGGTAGAGCAGTCAAAGTAACTGGTATGAAACATTTACAAAGTAAAAAAGATAGTAATGAATAGAAATGCAGGCTTGTCAATTTTGAGGATTTTTTTAGCAACAATAGCGCTACTAATTTTTCAAGGTAATACGACTAAAATTAAGTCCGGTGTTGTTGTTAACCCTTTAAAATGGGAATCTCTTCAAACAATTGGTGAAGAAGGAGTTGTTGGTGAAAGAGTAAACCTTTGGAGGAACAATAGATTTTGGTTTATCGGAGAGTCGGGCTATCTGATTGATGGTTTCGAAAAACGTCCTGGCGTGCATCCATGGCAGGGCGAACATCTTGGTAAATGGCTGCATGCAGGAGTAATTGCCTACAAAATAACAGGTAATGAAAAGATAAAAAAAGCGATGGACGAAATGGTCAAAAGGGTATTGGCGACTCAACGTGCTGATGGATACATTGGCACTTATGCCGATGAATATACTTTTATGGTGGTACCTGAAAGTACAGATCCAAAATCTATCGCTGATGATATCGAAGCAAGTGAAAGAAAAAAATTGGTAGAAACGGGGAAGAATATCAGGGGGGGATGGGACACCTGGACGTTTCGTTATAATATCTATGGATTACTCACCTATGAAGAGCTTTTCCCGAATGAAAAAATTGTAGAAGCATGCAAGAAAATGGCTGACTTGCTGATTGAAGTATATGGAGTAGATAAATATGATTTAACAAAATATGGCACAAGAAAAGGAATTTCTGCTACAACAGTTCTTGAATCAATTGTGATGCTTTATCAGCGCACAGGAGAGAAAAAATACCTTGATTTTGCCAAAGAAATTGTTGAGATGAGTGAAAACAATCCTGACCTGCGATTAATGGGAACCATGCTTGAAAACAAAAGTGTTGTTCATCCTGGCGAAGGAAAAGGATATCAATTAATGTCTAATCTTATTGGTTATTTCAGATTATATCAGGTAACTGATAATGAAAAGTATTTACGTACAGTTGTGAATGCTTGGGATGATATTCAAAGAAATCACATTTTGGTTACTGGGGGTCCCTGGTCACAAAAAGAGGAATACAACGGAAACAGTGAGTGTTTTGCATATACCGATGATTTTAATCCTGAAAAAAGCCATGTTGAAGGTTGCTGTGATGCCACATGGATTCAGTTATGTACGCAACTGTTTGAACTCACTGGTGATGCAAAATATTATAACGAAGCTGAAATTACTTTATTAAACAGTGTATATGGTCATCAAGAAATTGAGGGAAAAGAGTGGTGTTATTATATAGCTCCTAATTCTACCAAACCCTACTATCAGGAAAAATTCCATTGCTGTGGATCAAGCGAGCCAAGAGCCTTAGAGATTTATTCAGACCATTTTGCAGGAAGTTTTGAAGGTCATCTTTCAGTCAATACGCTGGCACCTTCAACAGTTGCACTTTCAGACCATTTTGGTGGAGGAATCATTCAAATTAAAGGAGACTTTCCAAAAGGTTCGGTAACAAATATTGTTTTAGGAAACAAAAAGACAAAATATTTCACTCTTGAATTCAGAGTTCCGGCATATACCTCTTTTAATGGTGTAAAAGTAAATGGGAAAAGTGTTGATGCAAAAATCAATAACAGAGGATTTGTTGAGATTGACAAAGAATGGTCGAAAGGCGATGTTGTTGCAATTGACATGGAGTTTAAATTGGTAGCAACAGTTCAACCGGGCAAGAATGGACAAAAATGGATTGCATTCAATTACGGACCACTTGCATTGGCCCAAAAATCGAATGCTGAGAACTTTAAAGTTGAGCCATTTACAAATGTTGAATTTGTGTGGTATGAAACAAACAAAGCTGTAAAAATGCTAAAACCAGCTCAATCGTCTGTTTCTAATATTGCTTTCTATATTGAAAACTCCGATGTTACTTTAATTCCATTCTATTTAACAGGTTCAAGAACCTCAGGACCTAAGACCTATTTTAAGTGTAATTAATATTGAACTTTAAATAAAAATTATTCTAAATGTGGATAAAAAGATGAGATGGTTGTTAAAAAAAAAGGAATTGTTCCTAAATGGATAAAGAAAACTGATATTAAAAAAACGGAGGAATTAACGGAAAAGTTACATCAGTGGCGTGAAAAAGTGGGAGCTAAAATGATGGAACCAAATCCTGACTATGATCCTTCCGTAAAAGCATATGAGTTTTATAAATATAAGAATTAGAAAAATTTATTAATCATTAAAATTATAATTTGATGAAAGCATTGAAATTGAGTCTATTATCAATAATTATATTATTTGCATTCAGTATAAATGCTAATAATACGACTAAAGTTCCCAATGAATTTAAAATATCGAAAACAGAGCTACTTAATAAAATCTCGGATTAGATCCTGCCTGCTTTTTGGTACAGGTAGGAAGGTATTTTAATGAACAACAAAAAGTAAAAATTTAGAAAATGAAAGTTCTTAATATAGCTACACTTATTTTATTGACTATCTTTTTGAATTGCTCTGGTACAGAAATCATTGAAGTGAAAATTTCAAAGGCCGAGTTAATGAACAAGATCAAAGGTGGTTGGATTGGGAAGGCCTACGGTGTTTCATTTGGTGGACCAACAGAGTTTAGATCCCAAGGAAAAATAATTCAAGGACCTTTGCAACTCGATCCTAAAGGGCTGGAGAGGCTAAAAGCTCAGGATGATATGTATGTAAATATGGCCCTCCTTAAAGCACTTGTAGATAATGGAATCGGAGCTACCAGTGAAGATTTTGCCAAAGAATTTGCATACGGTGAATTTCTTCTGTGGCATGCAAATGGCCAGGGGCGTCAGAATATTTTGGAGGGAATTCCCCCTGAAATATCCGGACATCCGTTTTATAATCCACATGCTGAGGATATTGATTTTCAGATTGAATGTGACTTTATTGGGCTGGTGTGTCCGGGGCTGCCACAAGTGGCTATGGATATCTCTGATCGCGCAGGAAGTCTTATGAACTATGGAGATGGTATTTATGGAGGATACTTTGTAACCTCTATGTATGCAGCTGCATTTATCTACGACGATGTGCAAACTATTGTTGAAGCGGGTTGGCAAGCACTTCCTGAGGGAAGTCGTTACAAAAGGATTATTACCGATCTCCTGAAGTGGCACAAACAATATCCTGACGATTGGACAAAAACATGGCAAAAACTCGAAGATAATTATAATGATGATCTTTGTCCCTGGGGAGTGCACAGCAAATTTAACATTCAGGCAAGTTTAAATGGAGCTTACATTGCACTTGGACTGCTTTATGGGGAAGGAGATTTAGAAAAAACAGTTGAAATCTCAACCCGTTGTGGACAGGATTCCGATTGTAATCCATCTAATGCAGGTGGTATTATTGGTACAATTTTGGGAATAAACAATATTCCCGAAAAAATTACCTCTGCAATGAAGCCTCATATGAATACCGATTTTAATTTTACGTCATTCTCAGTTAATTCAGCATCAGATAAATGCTTAAAACTTGCCTTGGAAAATATTACAACTCATGGAGGGGATGTATCGAACGAGAATGTTACAATCAAAACCCAGTCGTTTAAGAATACAGATGAAGCTGACATTGCGTTCCCAACCCTTCAACCACTCGATCGATTTTATGTAACAGACGAACGCTTAAATTGGGTAGGAAGTTGGGACTCAATACCTAACAAAAAAACTACGAACCTTTTGCGCAGTTCGTCTCAAAAAGGCGATTTTCTTGAAGTAGAATTCATTGGAAATGTAGTGTTTGTTCAAGGTAGTATCCGTTTTGATCAAGGGATTCTTAAATATTTTATTGATGGTAAATTGATGGGTGCAAGAGATATGTATTTGCCCAAAAAATGGGAAAAAGCCATTCAATCTAAAGCTGTATGGATTACAGGATTACCTGATGGAAAACATACTTTAAAAATAGAAGTAACAGGAGAAAAGAATGAAAAGAGTGAAGGCACCACTATTACTTTGGGGAAAGTAGTGACTTATTCTGGTAAAGTTGCTAATCTGTAAGTATAAAATTCAATATTATTTTGAAATAGTATCAATCTGCAATGTAAGTAACAAATTATTTGTAGATAATTCATGAATATGATTAACGCATTTTAAATGTAATTAATTGATTATTAATATAGTATAAAATTAATTATGAAGAAGAATACAATTGGTTTATACTTGGGTGTAGGACTGACCAGCCTGGTTCATCTCGCCATTGCCGGAAGTCATACCGGCAGTGAAGAGAAAAAACCCAATGTGGTATTTTTTCTGGTCGATGACCTGGGTTGGACGGATGTAGGTTGCTACGGGAGCAAATTTTACGAAACACCAAATATCGATCGCCTGGCTAAGGAAGGTGTGCGTTTTACAAATGCATATGCGGCCTGTCATGTTTGTTCCCCAACACGGGCCAGTATCCTGACAGGGAAATATCCGGCCACCCTTCATCTGACCGACTGGTTGCCCGGACGCGAGGATTTTCCTTTTCAGAAGCTAAAGAATGCTGTGATCAACCAGAATTTGCCTCCTGAAGAGGTTACTATTGCCGAAACATTGAAAGAACTAGGCTATGAAACTGCTCTGTTTGGAAAATGGCATCTTGGTAGCAAAACAGATCCAACTGAACATGGATTTGATTTGCATACTCCATATTCTGTTAATGCAAATCTTGGAAGAAGAGGTTATCTTAATGCCGCAGAAATCCCGGGTTTTGAAGGCAGTAAGGAGGGTGATTATGTAACCGATAGATTAACAGATCAGGCAGTTGACTATATCGAAAAAAATAAAGATAAACTATTTTTTGCTTATGTTTCTCATTTTGCAGTGCACGACCCAATTCAGGGACGAAAAGATTTGGTTGAAAAATACAGAAAGAAGTTGCAAAACCATCCACCACCAGAAGGCCCTGATTTTATATTGGAAGGCAATCCCGATAATCCAAACAATCCCACTAGAGAGAATTTAGATGAATTGATAAAACTTCCCGAATATGCTAATACATATAAATCATATCCAAACGATCTGGTAAAGATTAAGCAAAAGCAAAATAATATTGAATTTGCGGCAATGGTCGAGAGTGTTGATGAAAGTTTGGGACGAATTTTGGATAAAATTAAAGAGCTTGGTATAGAGGATAACACAATAGTTTTCTTTTTCTCCGACAATGGAGGAATGGCTGCAATGAATGGTACTCCACAACGTGAAAAGAAATTTGATGAATTGGATGGAGCAGTGTCGACTTCCAATTTACCTTTGAGAGGAGCTAAAGGATGGCTCTATGAGGGTGGAATTCGTGAGCCTCTTATTGTAAAATGGCCGGGCAAAGGTAAAAAAGGTATTGAGTGTAATGAACCGGTTATCAGTATCGATTTTTTCTCTACTATTTTGGAAATGATTGGCGAATCGGATAAAGTGGGCAAAGATGTAGAAGGGAAAAGTTTTGTTCCTTTAGTAAAAGGTAAAAAAATGGAGAGAGGCCCGATTTATTGGCACTTTCCACACTACAGTAATCACGGGATGCAAAGTCCCGGTGGTGGAATTCGTGACGGAGATTACAAATTACTGGAATACTTCGAAAACAACACAGTACAACTATTTAATCTTAAGGAGGACTTGGGCGAGCAAAACAATATTTCAGCCTCCAATCCGGAAAAGGTTAATGAGCTCCGGACAAAACTTCACCAATGGAGGGCGAAGATTAATGCACAAATGATGGAACCTAATCTGAATTATGTGGGAGATAAATACTAAACTAAATACTTTATTATGAAAAGATTATTATTACCGAAAATGTTAATTCTGTTCTTATTAACATCATTATCATGCAAGAACTCGTCAGATGAGTTCAGGACTATTAAAAAAGAAGTTCTGAAAGATAAAATTGCCGGCGGTTGGGCAGGCAAGATGATTGGAGTAACTTATGGCGCACCTACCGAATTCAGAGCCCAGGGGAAGATCTTTACTGATACAATAAAGTGGAAGCCTGCTGATGTAAAAGGAAGTATGTGGCAGGATGATATTTATGTCCAGCTTACATTTATGATGACAATGGATAAATATGGGATTGATGCTCCTGCTAAAAAATTCCAGGAAATGTTTGCCAAAGCGGGTTATCGCCTATGGCATGCAAATGTTCAGTCAAGAAAAAATTATTATGATTCAATTTTTGCGCCGGAGTCAGGGAGACCGGAGAATAATTTTCACGCTGATGATATTGATTTCCAGATAGAAGCTGATTATATAGGATTTATGTCGCCGGGAATGCCTCAGACCGCAGCCAGAATTGCAGATAAGATTGGACATATTATGAATTATGGAGATGGTGTTTACGGCGGGATCTTTGTGGGAGCTCTTTATTCACAGGCTTTCTTCAGGAACGATATCCCGGGAATAATTGATTACGCACTGAAATCTATCCCTTCAGAAAGCGACTATCATAAAATCATTGAGGATGTTATAAAGCTTCATCAGCATTATCCAACCGACTGGCAGGCTGCCTGGAAAAAGATTGAAGCTAAATGGGGAGATGTACATATTTGTGGTGCGGGTTCAACATTCAATATTGATGCAAAACTAAATGGAGCTTACATAGTTATGGGGCTTCTTTATGGAGATGGCGATCCTGTAAAAACAATGGAAATAACCACAAGGTGTGGTCAGGATTCTGACTGCAACCCCTCGAATGCCATGGCAGTTCTGGGAGTAATAAACGGCTTCAAAAAGCTTCCGCAGGCTCTTACGAAAGGTGTTATTGAATACAAAGATTCAATCTTTATTAATACAAACTACTCATTTAACAAGGCAGTAGAAAACACATATAATTATGCGTTGGGCCTGATAAAAAGTGAATCAGGCAGTGTTTCAGGAAACAGGATAAAAATTAAAGTTCAGAATCCTGTCGCACCTGCATTGGAGGTCTCTTTCCCAAAGGTTGTCTTTGACAAAAAGATCTCTGTGTTTGAAAAGGGTCCCTGGAAATTCAAAGGCAAATGGCAGACTGTTACAAGGGAACCAAAAAATGGGGACGAGATAATAAAAGTATCTCAATTTGCTGAAAAGAAAGGAGATAAGGTGGAATTTACATTTAACGGTACCGGTGTGTCACTGACAGGATCATGGAATAAGGAAGGTGGCAAGGCCGAGATATTCGTTGACGATAAATTTGACCGCACAATTGATACATATTTCAATTATAACGGGCAGCAATATGGTAATACAAGCATCTGGCATAAATTCAACCTTACTCCGGGGATTCACAAGATAAGAGTAGAGCCCAGGGGCGAAAAACGGGCTGAAGCGGAAGGGACAAAGATCAATATCATTGAGGCTCTTACCTTTATTACTGCGCCTAAGAAAAATGAAAATGTGAAACTCACATTTGAATAGGATATAACAGGTTTCTTATCAGGAAATTCTGAAAATTCTTTCTCACGGGTTTTACAGGCTCTATAACATTTTAACAAACAGAATACAAAATATAATATTAATCTCTAAAAATTTCATACTATGTTTATTCCACAAAGTTATTCACTGGCAATTATCCTGTGCATCGTAACCATGCTGTGCTGGGGTTCATGGGGTAACACCCAAAAACTTGCAGGTAAAACCTGGCGTTTTGAATTATTCTACTGGGATTATGTAATAGGGATTCTCCTCTTTTCCCTTTTGCTTGGATTCACACTTGGCAGTAACGGAGAAAATGGCCGGGGATTTATTGAAGATATCAGGCAGGCAGAAAGGGGGAACATCCTGAATGCAATGGTTGGAGGTGTGATCTTCAATGCTTCCAACATTCTTCTTGTAGCAGCGATGGCAATTGCAGGAATGGCAGTAGCTTTTCCAGTTGGTGTTGGGATTGCTCTTGCCCTTGGTGTTATTATTAACTATGTTTTTGCACCACAAGGAAATGCCACCTGGCTTTTCGGAGGAGTTGCGCTTATTGTAGCTGCCATAATTATTGATGCAATCGCATACAAAAAACATAGCGCCTCATTACAAAAGGTTTCGGGCAAAGGAATACTCTTATCAGTTTCAGCAGGAGTGTTGATGGCTTTGTTTTATCGCTTTGTTGCCAGTTCGATGGTCACGAGTTTCGAGTTGCCTGAATCAGGGAAATTAACCCCATATTCAGCAATATTCTTTTTTTCAATAGGTGTGCTGGTCAGCAATCTCCTTTTCAACTATTTAATCATGAAAAGACCCTTTGAAGGTGAACCACTTTCATTCAAAGATTATGCAAAAGGAAGTTTTAGCGTTCATCTCACAGGTATTCTGGGAGGTGTTATCTGGAACATCGGAATGGCAATGAGCATCATCGCATCGGGGAAAGCAGGATTTGCAATCTCCTACGGACTGGGACAGGGAGCAACAATGATTGCAGCAATATGGGGTGTCTTTATATGGAAAGAATTTAAAAATGCTCCGAAGGGTACCAATACATTAATTGGCTTGATGTTCCTCTTATTTCTGGCCGGATTAACTTTAATAATAATGGCAAAAAACGTATAAAAATTTGACATGGGAAAAATTGTGGTAATAGGGAGCAGTAATACCGATATGGTGGTTACCGCGCCAAAAATACCTGTCCCTGGTGAGACTATTTTGGGAAATGAATTCAATATAATTGCCGGCGGGAAAGGCGCTAACCAGGCTGTTGCTGCTGCCCGGGCAGGTGGCATAGTAACTTTTATCGCAAAAGTGGGAGACGATGACTTTGGGGAAAATGCGGTAGCAGGTTATAAAGCCGACAATATCAATACGGATTATATTTTTATAGACCCTGACAGACCATCAGGTATTGCTATTATTATTGTTGAAGAAGGATCCGGTCAAAACTCCATTGTTGTTGCAGGCGGTGCAAATAAAAGTCTTTCGATTGATGATATTAAATCAGCAGAAAAGCTGATATCAGAATCTGATGTTGTTTTGATTCAATTGGAAATACCATTGGAGGTGGTTGAATTTTCTTTGAAACTTGCCAAAAAATATGGGGTTAAAACTATTTTAAATCCCGCGCCGGCACAGCCTTTAAGTGAAGAAATTTTAAGTCTGGTAGATATTATAACACCCAACGAATCCGAAATGCAAATCCTGACCGGATTAAACCCGGAAAATGACGGGGACGTGGAAAAGGCTGCAGCTAAACTATTAGAAAAAGTAAATGAAACAGTATTGGTTACACTTGGTAGTAAAGGTGTTTACTTTATTTCTAAGAGTGGCGAAAATGGTTTTGTACCAACAATCAAAGTAGAGGCCGTTGATACAACAGCTGCCGGTGATGTGTTTAATGGATATCTTGCAGCAGCAATAGCTGATGGGGAAAGTTATTTAGAAGCAATTTCTATTTCGAATAAAGCAGCTACTATTTCAGTAACAAGAAAAGGGGCTCAGCCGTCAATTCCTAAAATAAATGAATTAATTAAAAAGAGATGAGATGAAAAAAAAATTAGTAAGTCTTATTTCAGCTTGCGCCATTTTGATTTTTGCATGCAACTACCAGGGGCAAAAGGAAAATAACACATTGAATAAATTGCCGGTTATTTTAGACACAGATGCAAATAACGAGCTCGACGACCAACACGGGTTGGCCTACCTGTTCTTTAATAGTAGCACTTTTAATATTAAAGCAATTACAGTTAACGCAACTCGAAATGGCGGTAATATTGACGGACATTATGCTGAAGCAGAACGTGTAATGAAACTTTGTAAGGTAGTGGATAAAATTCCTCTTTTGAAGGGTGCAAATGGATCATTTACTGAGATTGAGAGTGATTTAACTAATGCTAAGTTTGATGGATTTGAGGCAGTTGATTTTATTATTGCTGAAGCCCAAAAACACACCAACGAAAAGTTAATTATTATTGCAGTGGGTAAACTTACAAATATAGCCCTGGCTTTAAAAAAGGAGCCGGCAATAGCTAAGAATATTCGTTTGGTATGGTTGGGTGCAAACTATCCGGAGCCTGGGGAGTATAATTTAGCTAACGATATTCCTTCGATGAATTACATTCTAAAAACAAATATCGATTTCGAAATGGTTACCGTACGCTACGGAACGCCTTCAGGTACCGATGCAGTTCGTATTACCAAAGATGAAGTATTAAAAAATATGCCTGGTGTGGGGCCAAAAATTACAACGCCTATAGTTGGAAGGCATGGAGGTGAATTCTACAATTTTGGCGATTATTCTGTAAATCTTTTTGAACACATACAATATCATGGTGATCCTCCTTCACGTGCTTTATTTGATATGGCTGCTGTTGCAATCGTTAAAAATCCGAAGTGGGCTGAATCCTCCCTTTTACCCTGTCCAATAATGATTGATGAGAAATGGGTTGAGCAACCCGGGAATAGCAGGAAGATTACCATTTGGGGAAATTTTGATAAAGAAGGTATTGTGAATGATTTCTACCAGATAATGAAGAATAGTAATTTACCTTAATATGATTAATTTTTAATACAGTATTAGAGAAGTTATTCTACATGATATGTTAAATTAATTAAAGTAGAGGGGGAATGAAAAGTTATAAACCTTTGGTAAAAACAATAATTATTCTTTTTTTGATTATCATCCTGTTGCCAACTCAAATTTTTGCCCAGGGGAAACAACAGAAGAAAATAATCTATGATACTGATATGTGCCTCGACGTGGATGATGTTGGTGCGATGGCTCTCTTACATGCCCTGGAAAATAAAGGAGAATCAAAACTTTTGGCCGTTGTTTTCAATGAAGTCCATTCCAGCGGGGCACCTGCCATTGACGCTATCAATACCTGGTATGGTCGCGGCAACATACCCATTGGGATCTATAAGGATAGTTTAAGTAAACCCGACATATCACCATATCTGGAAGCGGTAGCTAAGTTTCCCCATGATCTGGAAACAGCTAATGCTCCAAGTGCTTTGGATGTTTATCGCAAGGCGCTGAGAGGGCAACCAGATGGTTCAGTAACTATAATCAGTGTGGGTTTCTTAAATAATCTAAATGATCTTTTAATCGCAGAACCGGAACTGGTAGCTAAAAAGGTAAAAGAGCTGGTGATCATGGCCGGGCTCAATAATGATGGATTCAACCTAACCCGACATAATTTAACAGAAATTTCAAAACATGTTATTGACAATTGGCCGACTCCTTTGGTAATCAGTCATAATGGTGGGAGTATTCGTACAGGTGAGATATTGAAGGACGCTCCTGAAGCAAATCCTGTTCGTGAAGGGTTCTATAAATACTTCAAGGATTCATTTAAGGGGCGTTCAAGCTGGGATGAGCTGGCTGTTTTATATGGAGTACGCGGGGTTGGGACTGTATTTAATGAGATTACCATCGGCACGGGTTCTCTTCCCAACGGTTATGTCTGGAATATGAAGCCTGGCTTCCGGTCACATCTTGAACATAAGATCTCTGATGCTGACTTTGTAAAGATTATTGAGGATCTGATGCTGGAAGATCCTCAAAAGTAACTAATGAGAGAAGGAAATTCAAAATTTAATATTTTCAATTATAATAAAATTTTATTCAAAACGATGAAACGGGCCATGAGAAAACCTTGTACACAAAGAGGGATGATTGTAGGGAGTTCCATCGGGCAAATACAATACAATACAATAAACATATGAAAGTTATTTTTGTAATAGTTTTATTTTTTGCAGGCAGCATTATAAAAATTAATGCGCAAACTGAAATTTTAGTGAACACCAACAGCGTAATTGCAACCGGGGTAAGTAATAAGTATGGGATTAATTTAAATGCAGGGATGGATGCAGATGCTAACCGTCCGGATGCACGTCCATTGTATCAGGCATTACAGGAATTGGGGGTAAAACATTTGCGTTACCCTGGAGGCAAAAAATCGTTGTATTATTCTTTCGCTGCGGCTCCCTATAACGACCCAACAACACAATTTTGGACAGGTTACTATAAAGATGATGCTTTAAATTATTCATTGAATTTTGACCAATTCATGACTATATGCAATCAAACAGGAGCTTCACCACATATAAATGTGGCCTACAATCCTGGTGCCGGTTTTGGTCCTGATTTGGCTGCCGCATGGGTTAAATATGCAAATGTTACAAAGAAATATGATATTAAATATTGGGAAATAGGAAATGAAATGTTTAAACCCGAATTGGGTTTTACGGTAACTACATTAGCTGCGGTAGTAAAATTATATTCGAAGTCTATGAAGGCTGTTGATCCAACAATTAAAATTGGTGTATCCTGGAGCAATACAAAGAATATTATTAATGCATGTGGCACTGATATTGATTTTGTTACTTGTAGTAATTATGAGTGGGAGTTGGGCAATAGTGCTTTATCTTCATATAATACTTATGCCACAACCAATGACGTTAATTTAGTCAAGGTTGATGCTACTGCTACTTTACAAAGTGTCGTATCAGAGTATAATTCAATTACCTGGAATGGAACACCATGGGATCTTACCAATAATACTGGGAAAGGGCTGATTAATTTCGACCATACAGGCCAATTTTTAAAAAATGCGAAAGTTGATTATGCTAATTTTTGGAATACCCGTTGGTACAACAATACGAAGCCAATAAACAATGCTTTAGATGATAAAAACGACCTGACTCCTGTAGCAAAATCATTAACCTTATGGGCTAAGTTTATTAAGGACAAATTAGTTAGCACTACCGGAAGCACATCTATTGTAACTTATGCTGCTTATGATTCAAATACCGGCGATTTAAACGTTTTCTTAATAAATAAAGCAACTTCGGCACAAAGCGTGAATGTCACTGTAACATCTGCAAATAACTACGCTTCCCCTTCTCAGGCGTGGCAATACAAAGGGTCAGGTGATACAGATGAAAATCCAACGGTAAGTAATACCGGTACTGTTACAGTAGCAGGTAATAAAATAATAAACATGAGTCTGCCTGCGGTATCTATTACCACATTACTCTTTGTTATCTATTAAAGCCTTGAACTACAACACTATACTAATGCAAAAAGGAATTATATGAAGACAGATTTCAATATAAGATTAGAAAAACTTAACGAGGATTATAAAAAACTTATATCCAGAAAAAATGAAAGGATTGAGCCGGGGAACGGTATCTTTCACAGATATAAGTATCCTGTATTAACAGGAGACCATGCACCTTTATTCTGGAAATATGATCTGGATCCGAAAACAAATCCATACCTCATGGAGCGGATTGGAATACACGCTGCTTTTAATGCCGGAGCAATGAAGTTAAATGGGAAATATGTACTCGCCGTTCGTGTTGAAGGAAATGACAGAAAGTCTTTTTTTGCCATTGCAGAAAGTCCCAATGGTATTGATAATTTCAAGTTCTGGGACTTCCCTTTAACGATGCCTGAAACAGACAATCCTGACACAAATGTATATGACATGCGTCTCACAAAACATGAAGACGGCTGGATTTACGGGATTTTCTGCTCTGAACGGAAAGACCCGTCAGCTCCTGCCGGAGATCTCTCATCAGCTGTAGCCGCCGCAGGTATTGCCCGAACATACGATCTGTTAAAATGGGAGAGGTTACCCGACCTTAAGGCCAGAAGTCAGCAACGAAATGTTGTACTTCATCCGGAATTTGTAAACGGCAAATATGCTCTGTATACGCGCCCGCAGGACGGATTCATTGACGCCGGTTCGGGAGGAGGCATTGGCTGGGCTTTGGTGGATAATATGGAACACGCCGAAGTCAAAGGAGAGAAAATCATTAACCTCCGTTATTACCATACAATTAAGGAGCTCAAAAACGGGGAGGGTCCGCATCCGATTAAAACTTCTCAGGGATGGCTGCATCTGGCTCATGGGGTAAGAGGATGTGCTGCCGGTCTGCGATATGTTCTTTACCTGTATATGACTGATATAAAAGATCCTTCAAAAATGATAGCAGAACCTGCCGGTTTTTTTATGGCGACTGAAGGGGAGGAGCGGATTGGTGATGTTTCAAATGTATTATTTTCAAATGGATGGATAGCTGATGATGACGGAACGGTATTTATCTATTATGCCTCCTCAGATACAAGAATGCATGTGGCAGTATCATCAGTCGAAAAACTTGTCGATTATTGCCTCAATACTCCCGCTGATGGATTGCGATCAGCTGCTTCCGTTGAATCGCTGAAAAAACTGATTAATAAAAACCTTATTCTATGACCTCACAAAAGCTAAAACTGAAGGAAAAGATCGGATATGGATTTGGCGACGCGGCCAGCTCCATGTTCTGGAAGCTCTTCTCAATGTACCTGATGTTCTTTTATACTGACGTTTTCGGCATTTCTGCCGCACTCGTTGGAACAATGTTCCTAATAACCAGGATATGGGATGCCGCTTTTGATCCATTTGTTGGCATACTGGGAGACCGCACCGAGACACGCTGGGGTAAATTCAGGCCTTATCTTCTATGGGTGGCAATCCCGTTTGGAATAATTGGAGTACTCACCTTTACAACACCGTCATTTGCACAGCAGGGTAAAGTAATCTATGCGTTCGTCACCTATTCACTGATGATGATGATATACTCCATGATAAATGTACCATACGCTTCTCTGATGGGGGTGATGACTTCGGATGGAAAAGAGAGGACTGCCCTGGCTACCTTCAGATTTATTTTTGCTTTTGGAGGAAGCCTTCTTGTACTTGCCCTGGCTGAACCATTGGTTGATATCTTCAGTAAACTTGGCAAAGGGGGGGTAAACCTTCAACTGGGGTGGCAGCTTGCTGCTGTAGTTTTTGCATTAATTGCAATTGTATTTTTCCTGTTCACATTCTTATGGACCCGTGAACGGGTTAAGCCTGCAACTGTAAAGACATCACTAAAAAAAGATCTGAAAGACCTTATGAATAATTCACCCTGGTTTATACTGCTCGGTGCAGGTATCGCTGCTATATTCTTCAATTCTATCCGCGATGGTGCAGCTATCTACTATTTCAAATACTACATCCAGGGGCAAAGTGCTTTTTCAATTAATGCCATTAATACTACAATAACCTTCAGCAGCCTATACTTTGTACTCGGACAAGCTGCCAATATTGTTGGGGTTATTCTTGCCAAACCTGTTTCTGACAGGATAGGAAAGAAATATACTTTTATGTATGCTATGCTTTTTGCTACAGTTTTCAGTATCGCCTTTTACTGGCTCGACAGGAACAGCATTAGCCTCATATTTGTTTTCCAGTTCTTAATCAGTGTAAGTGCAGGTATCATCTTCCCATTAGTCTGGTCAATGTATGCAGATGCTGCCGACTATTCTGAATGGAAAACCGGACGACGTGCAACAGGCCTTGTATTCTCAGCATCATCAATGTCTCAGAAATTCGGATGGACTTTGGGTGGTGCACTCGCAGGCTGGCTGCTGGGGTATTATGGTTTTAAGGCAAATGTTGTTCAGACCGATGAAGCGCAGACAGGTATTAAAATGATGCTGAGTTTCTTTCCGGCTATTGGAACAATGATAGGTGCATTCTTTATGTTTATTTATCCGTTAAGCGAGAAGAAGATGGAAACGATTAGTGCAGAGCTTACTGTAAGAAGAGATTCTGTAAAAAATGAGCAGTCAGAATCAATTAATTAAAATAAGATGCAACCTAATAAACTTAATACATTAAAAACTGAAGTTGAGTCAGAACTATGTCTTAATATTCTTCCATTCTGGATGTCAAAGATGATCGATTCAGAAAATGGCGGATTTGTCGGAAGGATTGATGGCACAGGCCAGGTATACCCAGGTGCTGATAAGGGATGCGTATTAAATGCAAGGATACTATGGACCTTTTCATCTGCTTACAGGGTCCTGAAAAATCCCGATTACCTCAAAACTGCTGAGAGATCAAAAGATTATCTGCTTAAGTATTTCTTTGATAAGAAGAATGGCGGAGTCTTCTGGCTTCTCGATTATGAAGGCAATATGAAAGATGGCAAAAAACAAATTTATGCCCAGGCTTTTGCAATATACGCCCTGGTAGAATATTACCGTATTTCAAAAGACACAACATGTCTTAATAATGCAATTGACCTTTTCAGATTGATTGAGAAGTATAGTTTTGACGATAAGCTTGATGGGTATTTTGAAGCGTTCAGTATAGAATGGGGTATCATTGACGACCTGCGACTCAGCGCAAAAGATGCAAATGAAAAGAAGACCATGAATACTCATCTTCATGTTCTTGAAGCTTATACAAATCTTTACAGGGTATGGAAAGACGACTTTTTAAAAAAGCAACTGGGCAGCCTTTTACGGGTATTCACAGGTAAAATAGTTAATAGTCAGACATTTAATCTCAACATGTTCTTCGATGAAAACTGGAACGATAAAACTGACCTGATCTCTTACGGACATAATATCGAAGCATCCTGGCTACTTTATGAAGCTGCACTTATTCTCGGCGATGAATTACTTATTCAGGATGTCAGGGGAATTTCCCTCAGGATTGCAGATGTATCAAAGGAGGGAGTCATGCCCGATGGTAGCATGATTTACGAAAAGTTTTTTCAACCCCGGCATATTGATTTTGACAGGCACTGGTGGGTTCAGGCTGAGTCAGTCGTAGGGTTTTTAATTGCTTTTTCCTTATCCGGCAAAGAAGAATACCTTGATATGGGTCTGGCAGCCTGGAAGTTTATATCTGCTCATCTTGTCGACAGGAAAAACGGTGAATGGTACTGGAGTGTTGACAATGATCTGCAGCCAAATCTGAGAGAAGACAAGGCAGGATTCTGGAAATGCCCATACCATAATTCCCGTATGTGCCTGGAAATAATTGAAAGATATAATTTTGCATAATTCAATAAATACAATGGTTCCTTAAACTTTTGTACTGTTTTTATCCATTCATGGGCGTATTAACTTCTTACAGCTTGCTCGTGATGGGAAATAATATACCGGGCTCAACGATTCCCAGGCACGAAGTGAAAATAAATTGCACTTCCAGTTTAATGTCTCTCTGACTTCTATAAACGTTGCAAGGGTCATCCATTGGTTAAGCCTACCCAAAGAAGAAAGAAAAGCATTCTCAATGTCGGGGATTAAAACCATGAACCACATCACTATATAAAAAAAAGAAACATAGACATCAAACTGGTAACTATCTGTTAACAATCCCAAGCCTTGACAGTCCAGGTATTCCTGGACAACTTAAACCGGACTTCTCCATGATAATTGTGAACTTTCCAACGCAAGACTTGAATTATACGTACTAAAACATTATCTTTGTACGGACAAATTAAACATCCATGGATACAAAATTGACCATTAAATTTGATGATGATGTTATTACGCGAGCAAAAAGATACGCGAAACATCGAAAGAAGAGTCTTTCAAGGATGATTGAATCTTATCTCGATTCTGTGACAAAACCCAATTCTAAAAAAAAATGAAAATAAACGTATTATCCAGTTTTTTTATTAGATTTGAAAACAATAAATAGCACAGGCCTCCTTAAAACGGTTTACGGCGGACAATCCTGAAAACGTAAGCATGTTCACAAGGCTTCGTTTTCGGAGTTTCAATACTCAGGCCATCCAAGGTCATCTCCCATTTGAGTTCCTTATTGTCACCAAGCATTGTAACGGATGCTATTTCAGACGGATACAACCCAGCCCAGGTATCCCCTTTGGGGGCCAGACTCTTGATGAGCACCTTTTCGCCGGGCCAAGCGAGAGCCGTAGCATACAGGTTATTGCCATTAACGGTGAAACGTATATCCTGTCCTGTGTACTTAAGAGAATTCTTCTCGTTGAACCCGCGAACACTTCCTGCCCCGAGCTGGGCTATCTTTGTTGGACCCTCTCCCGCTACTTCCCATGCTGTTGTTCCATATATTGCCTCGCCGTTTATCTTAAGCCAATTCCCCATACCAAGCAGCAGCTCTCTGGCAACCTCGGGAATTGTACCATCGGCTTTTGGGCCTACGTTTAACAACAGATACCCGTTCTTGCTGACCCGGTCAACGAGGTTATCAATAAGATTGTCAAGGGACTTATAGCCTATCCCATTTACATACCCCCATGCTCCGATGCTATCTATCGAGGAATCTGTGATCCATTCGTAATATGTCAATTCGGCTTCCTGCCCCAGTTCCAAGTCGAGAAGGCCGGCTCCCGGAGGCAAATCATGGCCTTTATACGTCACAACAACTTCTTTATTTTCAGCTGCCGCATGGTTATAGAAATAAGCAAGGACCTCCTGCTTATAACTATCTGTGACCAACCTTAAACCAAAGTCGAACCAGATGAAATCGGGATCGTACTTGTCGATGACCTCTACGATCTTGCCCTTCCACTGGTCAAGAAATGCTTTGTCGGGATTGGCCCCTCTCTGATGGATCGGACCGTAAAGACCTGAGTATTTTGGGTTACTACAGTCTAAAGTTGAGTCCCAGGTTGGAAAATAGAACCAGTTTTCTGCATGATGGAAAGCGGTGACAAACTTCATGCCTCGCTTTTTGATGGCTGTCGCCAGTTCACCGACTATATCCCGTTTTGGTCCCATTTTGGCCGCATTATACTCATCCCACTTCGTGTCCCACATGGCAAAACCGTCGTGGTGTTCAGCCACAGGTCCGGCAAAACGGGCGCCTGACTTTTGAAACAAGTCGGCCCAATCATCGGCGTTGAATTTTTCAGCTTTAAACATGGGTACGATATCTTGATAACCGAAATTTTCAAGAGGACCGTAAGTTTTCACCCACCATTTTCTCGCTTCGGAATTTGGTTTCATGTAAACGGAATTAGCAACCCAGGTCGCGTTTCCACCATGGGCCAAAACCGAATAGAGACCCCAATGGGTGTAGATACCAAACTTGCCGTCCTTGAGCCACTGCGGCGTGGAATGGTTCTTCAAGGAATTCCAGGAAGGCTTATAAGGAGCCTGCGCTTTTTTTTGAGCAGTCGCCACAATTGCCAATTGTAGCATTAATAATAAAACAAACAATACGAAAACATTTTTCTTTTTCATCTGGATATAATTTAGCTAATAATCGATAATTATCAAATTGTTGCGATTTTTTGTCATGTGCTAAGTGCTATTTATTAAAATAAATTTGTTTCATTTTTTTCCAAGAGGTTTCTCCTTTTAATGGGATTTGCATAGGATCACATATTTTTAACCATTCCTTATTTCTGGGTTCAGCATCTAAGGCAGCCATATCAGCTTCATAATTGTTGCCCTTATATTCATAATAGCCAAACTCATAATAGTTCCCATCTTCTAACTGTGTCATGAAAATGGAGAAATTTTTCAAATTGTATTTTTCAAGAAGATCGCGAACCCCGGGATTAGGATCAGCATGGAGGGTAAGATATTCTTTTATTCTCAAAGAATCTATTTTAATTACCATGCCGATTCTCATAACGTCAGGGTTTAATTTGCTATCATTATTCCCCTTGTTTTTTTGTTGATTTCCGGGATGACATGAGGAAAAAGCAAAAAAGCAAACAGCAATTACTATTCCCAAGAAACTTTTAAAAAGATGCTTGTTGTTCATATTTGTTAATTTTAAATGTTTATACATATTAATACGATTGTTTGACGAGATCAATCATTTCTTCATCCGTGGCAACTCTCGGATTTCCTTTATAATCAGGAAGTACCATACATTGTTTTGCCAGAGCTTCAATTTCATTTTCCGGCATATTGACATCTTTCAGAGTTTTGTTCAGCCCTATAATCTTCAGGAATTTAATAATCTGATCCGGGCTCTCTGAAGCCGCTTCTTTGTCAGAAACAGAATTCAGTTCAGGTTTCAGAATCCTTGCAATTTTAGCAAACTGTGATATAGAAGCCTTCCAAGTAAACTCTGCAAAGGCAGGATATACTATAGCTAAAGCTTCTCCATGCGCTACATGAGGGTACATTCCACCGATTGCCATTCCCATGCCATGTGGCAGAGTTACGCCTGCATTCGCAATACATAATCCGGCTAAGATGTCTGCCCATGCCATTTTTTCTCTGAACCCGATATTATTTAAATCGGCAAGTACTTTTGGAAGGTATTCAGCCACAATGAAGATTGCTTCCCATGCTAATAAATCAACATAAGCACCGGTACCGGGATTGATTGTGCTTTCAAAGGCATGGCATAATACATCGAACCCGGTAGTGGCAGTTACAAATTTGGGAACGCTTAACATTAAATCAGGATCTACAATACATATTTGGGGATATAAAATATTATTGTATAATGCCGATTTATCCCTTTTTGCAGTGTTTGTAACAACAGCAACCTGAGTTACCTGCGACCCGGTTCCTGAGGTTGTAGAAATGGCAATAACTGGCAATAATTTCTTTTTATCAGGTTGAGGGGTTTTATAAAATAAATAATCCCAGCTTGTGCCGGGGTGAGTGGCTTCCACAGAAATAGCTTTGGCAGTGTCCATGCTTGAACCGCCCCCAAGGCCTATAATCAATTGAGCTCCGGATTCTTTGGCCATTTTTGCCCCGGAGGAGATAGTTTCCACAGTTGGATTAGGGATAACTCCATCGTAATGAGCAACTTCAATGCCTTTATCAGTTAATATTTTTTTTACTTTATTATATTGTTCTTGAAGAGCAGGTATTGTAGCAGGAGTTGTGACAAGCAATACTTTTTCCCCATGCGACAATACAACTTCTGCCAGTTCGTTTATACGCCCTCTTCCGAAGATAATCTTTGTTGACTGGTGAAAATTAAAATTTTTCATATTGCTTTTTAGAAAATATTCTGTGTAAGTTTTGGCGTAGCACCTTTTTGAGTACATTCATAAGCTGTTATTAAAGATTTTATGGAATGTTCAGATTCAGGATTACGCTTTTAAGTTCAATCCCAAAAACATCCCACATCAATTCTCCTATACCGGCTACAACAGGTCTATTCTTCATCGCCATATAATTAAAGTTCGATCATTACTTTCATGCTCCTGTCTCCTTGTTCTTCTATGAACTTATAAGCATCCAGGTATTGACTAAAAGGGAAGCTCCTGGAAATAAGTGGTGTGGTGATAATTTTCCCGGAAGCAATCATTTCAACGGCAGCTTCATAATCCTCATGACGGTACATCATGGAACCAAAAACATTCAGTTCATGTTCACCAAGATAAAACATATTGACAACAGGATTTTGGGAATATACTCCAAGAATCACAATTTCCCCGCCCTTTTCGACAAATTGCATCAGAACATCCAAGGATGCCTGAACACCTGCCGCTTCAAATCCAACCTGAAAGCCCTTATTGCCAAAGTAAGATTTAACCTCTTCTTCAAAATGAGTATCTTTTACATTAAGAGTTCCTTCGATACCACATTGGCGGGCAATATTTAACCGGTAATCACTTATGTCGGTTATAAGAACCTTAGCTGCCCCTCTGGCTTTAGCAAACTGGGCAACCAGATTTCCTATTGTTCCTGCTCCGGCAACCACAACATTTTTCCCATTCAAACCTGAAACCCTGTTAGTCGAATGAGCTCCAACAGCTGCAGGCTCAATCATTGCACCCTGTTCAAATGTCATGCTGTCGGAAAATGCAATTATCCTGTCTTCAGGCACAACAAACAGATCCTGGGCAACACCTGGCGCCTGGAAGCCCTGTACTTTCAGTTTCTGGCAGGCATTATACTGCCCTCTTTTGCAGGGACCACATTCTCCGCAAACAAGTTGCGGTCTTGCTGTGGCTCTCATACCCGGTTTAACTTTGGTAACTTTATGTCCCACTGCCTCAACTACGGCAGAGTATTCATGACCCTGCACTACAGGATAGGGAGTAGCCGGATGTTTTCCATGAAAAACATGAATATCAGATCCGCAAACACCTATTCTTGCAATTCTCAATAAGATCTCATTATCTTTTAATTTCCCGGGTTCAGGTATTTCCCTCTGTTCAATCACACCTGGAGAAGTCATAATTGCCTGTCTCATAATTAATTAATAAATATTGATTTGCTACTAATGTTAATTGATTATTAATCAAATACTTAACAACCTAACCAAAGATTGCATATAAAATAACCATGACGAGTAAGAGTACGCCTGCTAAAATCCTTACATCAGTTATGCCCTTAAGTTTACCTTCTGTAATAACAGCAAGAGGACTTTTCCATGTACATTCTGCAATTACAGCAGGATCTGGTTTAGGAGTAAGATAACTTACCGCATAGTAAATAACACAGCATAGACAGAATAGCCACCATGCCTGCATCATAAATGGAATTCCAAGTCCGTCGGTTATATACATTTTACCGCTGATCGGAACGAAATCAAGACAGAATGAAACAACTCCAAGAAGGAATCCAATACAAAGAGTTACTATAGAAGCTTGTTTTGTGCCCCGTTTACTGAAGACACCAAGTAAAAATACAGTTGTGATCGGAGGAGCCATTGCAGCAGCTATTTTGTTTATAGCTTCGAAAATACTGGTGAATTTTCCTCCCTGTGTTGACCATAACATAGCTATAATCATAATTACTACTGCCGCGATACGGCCAATAAGAACCTGACCTTTATCGGTTGTTGACGGCCTTAACCGCTTCACAATATCCACTGATACAAGCGTAGCTGAACTATTAAGCGCCGCGGCAAGAACACTCATTAAGGCAGCGAGCAAAGCCGCGGAGACTATACCCTTTAAACCTATAGGCAACAATTGTTTTATAAGAATAGGAAAGGTCTGGTTTGCGTCGGCACCTATAAGGTCTTTAAACAAGACATATCCAATTACACCAGGCAGAACCAGGATAAAAACAGGAAGGATTTTCAATACACCTGCAAACAATGAGCCTTTCTGGGCATCGTCTATTGTGCGGGCGCTTAATACGCGCTGCACATGTGTCTGGTCGGTACACCAGTACCAGATTCCCATAACAGGATAACCTAAAAGTACTGCATACCATGTTAATCCTGTACTTGCTGCAGTCTGGCTGAGTGTTTTTAAGGAGCTTGTAGTATGCAACATGCTTAATTGTCCTTCTTTCGCTGCTGCTTTGAATGCCGCGAATGTGGTAATACCATGCTCAGGTAAGGCAAGTATCCCAAAAACTGTTACCAGTATTGCGCCGACAATGAGAATTATTGTTTGTACCGACTCTGTCACCATCACTGCTTTTAGTCCTCCAACAACAGTATAAATTGTTGTTATAACAGAAATTATGATGATAGAATTTATAACGCTTATACCGAAGAAAGATTCGAACACCACTGCTCCGGCATAAAGGCTCATACCCATGTGAATAAACAATGCAGCAAGTATCCCCATAAATGCAAGGAAAGTCCGGGATGCAGGCCCATAGCGTTTTTCAAGGAATTCCGGAAGGGTTGCAATTCTGGTTTTAATATAAAACGGTGCAAAAATCAGTCCTAACAAAATTAGGGTAAAAACTGCCATCCACTCAAAATTACCCCAAACCAAACCATCGTTATATCCCGAAGCAGCTAGTCCAACCATGTGTATCGTGGAAATGTTTGAAGCAAACAGGGCTGCACCTACAATCAGCCATTTTAAACCCCGGCCTGCTAAAAAGTAGTTGTCGCTTGTCATTTTACTTTTCCTTACAGACCACAATCCAATAAAAAGAATACCTATTATATATACAATAATTATGATCAGGTCAATTGTGTCTATTTTTATGTTATTCATATTATAATATTACTTGCGACGATTAATAAATTATTCATGAATGTCTTATTCTATTCTGAAAACTGGTAAAAATCAACCTGGTTTTTCGACTTTCCACCTATTCCCTGCACCGGAAACCAGAATCACATTGCCGTAAGCAGTAAAATCACCTGTGCGAATCACTGTTTTTACAGATTTACTCATCTCCCTGATAGATGATTGATCAAAAGTTTCAACAGGAACTCCTTCTCCAAAAGCTTTGGAAATATTTGCGAACAGGGTCGGACTAACATTTTTGGTCTGGTTGGCCATAATCAGTTTTTCAACTGAAAAGAATTTTTTTAATTCTTCAAGAACTTCCGGTACTGTAGGCTTATTCTCCCCGAGTGAAATATCTATTACTTCAACACCGTTTGGTATAGCAAATCCTGCATCAACTACCATTAATAAATCTGTATGACCTTGTTTTGTAATAGCCGCGGCTATTTCTCTATTAATAATTCCAGCCTCTTTCATTTTACTTAATCTATTCTATTATAATTTTTGAAAAGAAAACACCTCTGTTATTTCGAGTTGAGCCTGATAAAATTAATTTAAGGATATTATGTTATTAATTATATGCAAATATGAAGCATTTTTACAGTATATGCAAACAATTTAATATTATATTATAATGCATTAAAAACTTTCGTTTTCACACGTATTTATAAAAATATGTCATGGGGTTCTTTGGATTCACACGGATTATTTTTGGTAATTATTTGGCAGAATATGCTGTAAATACCAGCATGATAGTTATTGACAACTCTGCCCTGCATCAAGTGAAATATGGGGAATGATAGATTATTTGATTTTAGCGAAGAGATTCAAACCGGATAATTTTGTTAACTACGAGGGAAAAAGCTCCTATAAGTGTTGCGTAATCAGCAAATGTTACAGGTTTAATATCAAGTATTCTATTCCTGGAAATTAAATACTTCTGGATAGCTTTTATAAGTGGTTCAAAAAATATATCACCATTAGAAGAGACTCCTCCTCCCATGAAAATTACTTCGGGATCCAAAAGATTCACAAGACTGGCTATTCCAATGCCAAGGTAATTTGTTACTGTCTCCAGAATTTCATTTGCATCCTTATCACCTGATCGGGCAGCCTCAAAAATTAACTTTGCATCAATTAAATTGGGATCGTTCTTGCAAAGTTTTGCCAATTTCTGTGATTTTTTTCTTTCAAAAAGTTCTTTCCCAAGGACTGCGATACGTCTTCCTGAAGCCAGAGCTTCAAGGCAACCATAAGCTCCACATTTACATTTGACATTGCTATTTGGATCAACTATAATATGACCAAATTCTCCGGCTTTCCCTTGAAAACCAAATACTGTTTTGCCATCGACCACAATTCCGGATGCAATTCCGTATCCCATATTTATAACAACAAAATTTCCGTAATTCTTTCCAAGCCCATAGTTCAATTCTCCAAGGGCCATTAGTCTGGTTGAATTATCAAAGAAAAATGGAAGATTAATTCTCTGCTTTAGACTATTTTGAATATTCACGGCTTCCCAGCCAAAGTCAGGCGAAAAGTCAATCATTCCTTTCTTTAGGTTAACCAACCCTGCTATGCCAATACCAACACCTAAGACTTTAACTCTGTTCAGACCTCTTTTATTTAATAAGCGCTCAACAATATTTACTACATCGTCTATAATCGATTCATAGCCCTTTTCCAATAATGTGGGGACTTGCATTTCCATTAGCATGTTGTTATTCAAATCTGACAATACTCCCCTGATTAAAGTAGCTCCAAGATCAATCTCAATCACATAGTTTTCATCCCCATTAAAGGAGACCATAACAGGAGGCCTGCCTCCATTAGAATCACCAACTCCAGTATATTTTACCAAACAATCGTGGTTAATGAGTTGCTCAACAATTCTCGATACAGTTGGAGGCGTCAATCCGGTAATCTTGACAATATCAGCTCTGGAAATGGTTTTTCTATCATGAATAATGCTCAGAACCTGAACTTTATTCATCTTATTCATAACTGTTGAATCAACTTTTTTATAGCTTAAGGGCATAAGTGATATTTTATATACTTAAATAAACAAGACATTACTTGATTCAATAATTATTTTTTCGAGTACAAATTTAGAAAAGAATTTTAAATTCGATACCAAAGATATCCTTTTATTATTAAATAGAATATTATATAAATTAAAATGTTTATAATTAAATGTTAATATCATTTGTATAATTGAAATTTATTTGTATTCTTGCATCAAGAAGTATGATCTTTGTATGTTAATGTTAAAATTATTTAAAATGCATGAAAAAATTTAACGACAAGCGGTTGCTCCCTATAAGCAGTCGTTTCCTAAAACTAACGATTATGACGAAATTGTGCGTTTTGTTATTAATCTGCATGATGACAACAGTCGCTGCAGGTACGGCCCACAGGCCAGTGTCAGGTATCTCCGGCATGGAGTTTTCTCTGAAAGGATCTAATGATGATCAGCAAGGTACCGTAACAGGTACAATTAAAGATGCTAGCACCGGTGAAGCCATTGCAGGTGTTACAATACTTGTAAAAGGTACAACAATCGGTCAGATATCTGACATAAACGGTAAGTTCTCAATCGGGCTACCTGAAAGGGACGCTGTTCTTCAGTTCTCATTCATTGGTTTCACTCCGCAGGAGATAAGAGTACAACAGGGATCTGTTGTTAACGTCTCTTTGGTGACACAGACCACACAGATAGATGAGGTTGTAATTGTCGGATACGGTACACAGAAGAAAGAGAGCGTTGTCGGAGCTATTTCCACCGCCAAAGGTTCTGACCTTGTTAAAGCCGGTGCTGTGACTAACATTTCAAGTGCTCTTACCGGTCTGATTCCCGGAGTTTTAACTATGAATGTTAAGGGTAAACCAGGTGAAGATGACGCTGAAATCCTGATTCGCGGTAAATCAACATGGAATAATTCCTCTCCGCTTATACTGGTAGACGGTATTGAAAGAGAAATGAATGATATTGATGTGAGTGAAGTCGAAAGTATTTCCGTACTGAAAGATGCCTCTTCAACCGCAGTTTTTGGTGTAAGGGGTGCCAATGGTGTAATCCTTATTACTACCAAACGTGGAAAATCGGGTGAAGCTGTTTTTAAGTTAGGTGTCAGTACCACATTGAAGATGATTTCCAAGATGCCAACCTATGCAAATGCATATGAAAGCCGCTGGATGAGGAACGAGGCTATTGAAATTCAGACTCCTGCAAATCCACCTTCATGGAGCTATTATACGCCTTATGATATTCTGATGCATTATAAGAATCAGGATTTGCCTTACCTTTTCCCCGACGTAGACTGGAGAAAGGAAACAGTACGAAACAGTACATGGTCTCACAAATACAATATGGAAGTTTCGGGTGGAACAGATTTCGTCAAATATTTTGCGGCTGTTTCTTACCTGTATGATAGTGATATAATTAAAATCCAGGATTTTGGCCAAGGCTACCTTCCTGATAACAATTTCAAAAGGTTGAATTTCCGTACAAACCTCGATTTTCATCCGACGAAAACAACCACTTTCAGTGTAGACATTGATGGGTCACAGGGAAAAGTTAATTCATTTACTTCCGGAGGAGGCATAAGCGACAAAATTTGGGATGGGCTTTACGGTAAAGCACCCGACCTATACCCGGTAAGGTACGAAGATGGGACTTTCGCATGGAGTGTCGTCCTTGATGAAAGACAAATGAACCCGGTCTGGGCTTATAACTTCAATGGGATGCAATCATCTACAACCAATGACATCAATACAACTTTCAGGCTGGATCAGAAACTTGATATAATCACAAAAGGACTGTCATTTAAGGCCATCGGATCATTTCAATCTGTATATTCTACCGATGGTCCGGGACAGAGCGGGAACCCCAGTGAGCTTAAATATATTGATCCCTACACCGGACAAGTGGATATCACATATCCGAAGGAATATGTCGATTTGAAAAATGGGTTCAATTATGTGCCTCTCATTTCAACAGCATCAGCAGAAAATATTTCAGGAGCAGGTTCGCGGAATTTAATGTACCAGGCATCACTGAATTATAACCGCAGTTTTGGTAACCATGTAGTCGGAGGACTGGTAAATTTCAAGCGTCAGCAGAGAACATCGGGAAGCAACTTTACCTATTACCGTGAAGAGTGGGCAGGTCGTCTGACTTACGATTATGATAACCGTTACCTTTTGGAAACAAATATCGGATACAATGGTTCGGAGCAGTTTGGTCCCGGCTACAAATTTGGTTTTTTCCCATCCTATGCACTCGGATGGAATCTTGGAAATGAAGAATTCTTTCAAGACAAGGTTAAATTCATGAACAAATTTAAGTTCAGGTTCTCAACCGGAACAGTAGGTAATGATAATGCAGGTGGTTCCAGATGGTTATATCTTTCATCCTGGGCATACGGGGGTAGCATTCCCTTTGGAAATGTAAATGCATCCAATTCACCATACGTTACGGTATCAGAAGAAAATATAGGAAATCCAAGCATCAGATGGGAAACCGCGGTGAAGAATGATTTTGCGATAGAAACAGCTTTCTTTCAAAACCTGGTTACTTTTAACCTTGACTATTTCTGGGGACACAGGAAAGATATTTTCATGTCGGCTGCCCAGAGAAACATACCTCCATGGTTTGGAGCTAATCCCGTAGCCGCTAACCTTGGTGAAACAAAAGACCATGGATGGGAAATTGAAACCGGAATTAACAAGACAACAAGCTACGGATTAAGGTTATACGCTAATATAAGCCTTTCTATTGCCAAAAATGAAATTTTATATATGGAAGACCCGGAACTGACACCAGATTACATGAAGGCCGCAGGTTTCCCTATCGGCCAGGCCAGGGTGACTCCTTACTCAGAACTCATAAAAAACTGGGATGAGATATACACCGGTGTGATGAGCAATGTGAATAATATGCGTTTACCGGGAGATTTCAGATTTGTTGACTATAATGCGAATGGCATTATAGATGTGAATGATGCAGTGCCATACGGGTATTCCAACCATTCCCAGATAATTAATAACTACACATTAGGTGCGGATTATAAAGGATTCAGTGTCATGCTCCAGTTTTACAGTACCCGGAATAGTACGCTCAATCAGGAGTTAATAATGTGGGGAGGAGTTTATATGAATCAGAGCATTGACCGCATTATACTCGATAATGCCTGGATTCCCGAAAGAGAAAATAGTGCAACCTACATGCGCCCTAACTGGAACTTTGCTGGTTCCCCCGGTGATGGCCAGTATGATCTGGCAGATGGAACATTGTGGCGGTTAAAATCAGCTGAAATGGCCTATGCTTTTACAGGGGGCTCCCTCAAAAGAATCGGCATAAAAAATATGCGGATTTATGTGAATGGCAATAATTTGTGGTTATGGTCTCATCTGAATGAAGACCGCGAAACAGGTGGCATACGCAATGTTGGTTTTGATAAATATCCTCTGCCTAAAAGGATCAATTTTGGAATGAATATCACATTCTGATAACAATCAGTGATTGATTTTAAAAATGAAAAATAATATAGAAATGAAAAAATCAATAATAAAAATATTATTCGGGGCGATATTACTTTTAACCTCATGCGAAGATTACCTCGAAAGAACTCCGGCTTCAGATATAAACGATGAAGAGGTTTTCGGAACCTATCACAGTTTCCAGGGGTTTGTAGATGTTTTATATTCTAATGGTTTGATGCCATATTTTTGGAAATATGGATCTTCTCTTGATTGCGGTGATGATGTTTTGGGTAGACAGGCGCAGTTGTTAAGTCTCCAATTTACAATGGGAAACTACTGGCATGCATGGAATCAACGCAGTACTTTTTACAGCGTGACGGGAACTGCGGGCAATTATAGTGCTTTGGGCTTTTGGGATGGTGGCTGGTTAACCATCCACATGGCAAACCTTGGACTTGCCAATTTTGACAAACTGGGTATTGCCACCGAAGAAGAAAAAAATCTCTTACTGGGACAGATGTATTTCTTCAGGGCATGGTGTCATTTCGAAATAGCACGCTCGTGGGGAGGGATACCCTACGTGGATCAACTACTTGAACCTGACGATAATATGAAGCTGCCCCGTTTGTCACTTGAAGAAACATTCCTTAAGATTGCCGCAGATTTTGACAGAGCAGCAAAATTGCTTCCCTGGGATTGGGACGAAACTGTACAGGGACAGGCCGCTCCAGGCAAAAACTGGGGACGCATTTCAAAGGGCGTAGCATTGGCTATGAAGGCAAAAACCTATCTTTATGCTGCAAGTCCATGGATTGAAGGATTAAAGAACGGTACCGAGAATAAGTATAACCTGGCATATTGCGACTCGGCAGCACGGACAGCGGCTCTTGTAATTAACAGTAACAGGTATGAATTAGTGCCGTGGAATGAATACAACAATAATTTCGCCAGAAATAACACCGGTGATAATGTCATTTGGACAAAAGAAACTATTTTTTCAACAATCAGACTTGAAACAGGTGTAACCTGGGTGAGTAATATCTTAGGCCGGCTTCATATGAGCAAGAGGACCCTTGCGGGTACCAACGCTAATGGAATTTGTAATTCACCTACCCTGAATTTCATAAATCTTTATGAAACTGCCAACGGGCTGGCAATCGGTGATGATCCTGCCTACAATCCTGCAAGCCCATGGGTCAACCGCGATCCCAGGTTCCTTAAAACCATTCTTATAGATGGCGTAAAGTGGTCGAGCAAAGCCTCTCCCATGGTAATACAACTATACTCTGAAGGAGGCACTGGCAATGGAGCCGGGCTGGACATGGTCCCAAATTCGGGCGGTTCCATATCAGGTTTTTTGATCAGGAAATATACCTGTTTTGGTGTGAATGGTGATGATAAAAACTGGAATAGCTTCCGCTGCAGTCTGCCTTATATTCGTCTGGCCGAAATGTACCTGATTTATGCCGAAGCCGTTAATGAGATCGATGGACCGAATGGTACAATTTCCGAATCTTCTTTGACAGCGCTGGAGGCAGTCAATATTATCAGAAGGAGAGTTAAACTACCTGTAAATGAAGACATCACATTGCCATTTGAACTTCAGACCTATGGTTCGGTTTCTCTTCCCGATGTTAATCCCATGTATACCGGTTCAAAGGAGACTTTCAGGGGAAGAATCCGGAATGAACGCAGCATTGAGCTGGCTTTTGAAGCGAACCGCTGGTACGATATCCGCAGATGGTATGTTGCACATAAGCCTGAATATTTACAGCCGGCAATGGGGTTGGCATTTTCCAAAGACCATACCAGCTTCAGACCTTTTGTGATGCAAAATAGAATTTTCATAAATCCCCAGCATTATTTTCTTCCGTTCAGGACTTCAGATACCTATTTATATGAGGGTTTTAAACAAAATCCGGGATGGGAGTAGTCATTAATTTAACAACTAAACTGCTATGAAATATATAACAACCATAATCCTGATTTTATCCTTCGTCCTTTTTCAGGTAAACAGACTGGAGGCACAACAAAAAAGCACGCTTATTGAGGTGCAATCCATTATATTGGATAATGACGGAAATCCGATCCCTGAGGCAGTTGTCAATACCCAGGGAGGAAAATACTATGCAAAAACCGACAATTCTGGCTCATTCTCAATAAGATGCAACCCTGATGCAATATTTTTCATTGAAGCAAAAGGGTTCAAATCTTCAGTTGTAGCGGCCAGGACCGTTGCTCAGAATATTACACTGGAAAGGATGCCTTTTCAGATGAGCGAAAATGATGCTGTAAATCTGCCTTTCGGTACTCTATACAAGCGGCAGATAGTAGGTGCAGTGAGTACCTTACATCCTGAAGATTTTGAAGGTTTTGATGCAACACAAAGTTTTTCCACTGCCCTGGCCTCCCGGGCACTTGGATTATTCGGAGGGAAAGATATCAGGGGAATGGGGTATACGGTTATTGTTGACGGTATGAAAAGAGGCGGAAACCTTGATCTTGAAACCTACAGTAACATGCTCAATCTTCAGGAGATATCTGAAATATCGATCCTTAAGGATGCAACTTCCAGGGCTCTTTACGGGTCACATGCTGAAAAGGGTATCATACTTATCACGACAAAAAGGGGTGAGGCAAACAAACGCAGGATCACAGTAAATGCTGAAACAGGAATGGGTTATCCTATCAGCTTGCCAAAATTTCTGAACAGTGCCGATTATATGGAGCTGTTTAATGAAGCCCTGGCAAATGATGGTCTGGCACCCAAATATGATCAGACCACTATCAGTAAAAGCCGCAGTGGAATGGATATGTATAAATATCCGAATCAGAATTTTTATACCTCTGAATTTCTGAAGCCTTTCAAGCCTTTTGAAAAGGTGATTACTGAATTTTCAGGTGGTGATTCCAGAAACAGGTATTATCTGAATTTAGGTTTTAACAGAAGTGGCAGCCTGCTGAAAATCGGTGAAGGAGCGAATGAGAATGATAACCAGATAAATATA
>JAPLEB010000091.1 GCA_026391555.1 Bacteroidia bacterium
TGCCGGCAGGCAGGGGAATGTCCAGATGTGAAAGATGTAATTTTGTAAGTATCAGACAATTAATTAAATAAAGGGAGACATAAAAATTAGGTTTTTAGACAACCAAACAGTAAATTTGTTTTAAACAACGGCACCAAAAAAAATAGTATTTAGAGGTGCCCATAATAATAATAATTGATAATTAAAATGGGGAAAATAAAAAAGTTATTAACCATCGGTTATATTGTTCTATTTGTACTAACAAGTGCAATAGTATACGGGCAAACACAAGGCTATGATCTAAAACAATGGCCAAAAGGGAAATCGCCTCAAGAAATCGGCAACCGTATAGCCGGACACTTTCTAACTCCCCCTCTTTCTTATTACGGCGAGGACATGACAAAAATTCATTACAAAACGGTATGTACATGGCTGGGTGCCCTTTGGTTTGCCGAAGCGGCCAATGATGATGCCCTGTTTAAGAAGCTTGAAGAAAATTTCGCCCCGATGTTCGATGAAAAAAAACATCTCCAGCCCGCTCCAACCCATGTTGACAATAACGTGTTTGGTTCAGTCCCGTTTGAGTTTTATATCCGTAACGGGCAACAAAAATACCTCGATTTAGGCCTTAAATATGCCAACACGCAATGGATTGTTTCCAAAGACATTAGCCCCGAAAAGAAAGAATTTGCCGATAAGGGCTATTCATGGCAAACACGCCTGTGGGTGGATGACATGTTTATGATTACGGCACTCCAGGTACAGGCATACCGGGCAACGGGAGATAAGAAATATATCGATCGTGCAGCAAAAGAGATGGTGCTTTACCTTGACAAAATTCAGCTGGGAAACGGGCTTTTTTACCATCATCCTGAAACACCATTTAGTTGGGGCCGGGGCAATGGCTGGTTTGCGGTAGGCATGGCCGATATCTTGCGATCATTACCAAAGGACAATTCAAACAGGGATCGAATTATGTCAGGTTATCTTAAAATGATGAAAGCCTTGTTGAAGTACCAGGAACCTGACGGGATGTGGCGGCAAATTATTGATGATCAGGAATCGTGGAAAGAAACCTCCTGCACGGCCATGTTCACTTATGCTTTTATAACTGGGGTGAAAAACGGCTGGCTAGACGAAAAAGTATATGGGGTAGCTGCCCGAAAAGGTTGGCTGGGATTAATAACATACATCAATGATAACGATGAATTAACAGAAATATGCCAGGGAACCGGCAGGGGAGACAGGAATCATTACTTGCAACGTGAACGTGTTACGGGCGATGGGCATGGAACTGCCCCTTTGCTTTGGTGTGCAGCTGCACTACTTCGTGAATCAACAAGTGAAATATACGGAAAAGCCCAATTATTGAATCAGAAAGATGATGGCTTTCGCGGAATATGGTACATGACCGGGCCTTTAAAAAATAGTGAGTATAAGTATAAATACAGCGGAGGGCTGGGTACTTATCCTTCAAATCACTATCCTTTCTCTGTGTATGTTTCTGAAGTTAATAAAACATTTTTTTGCTATGGCGGGACAAATAAATCGAATATAACCCTTCTTCACGAAGTATCTTACTTTGATCATGCTACGGGAGAAGTGGCACGTCCGACCATTGTACTGGATAAGGCGACCACCGACGCCCACGACAACCCGGTAATTCAGGTTGATAAAAATGGGTATATCTGGTTGTTTTCCACGGCTCACGCCACCAAAAGGCCTTCTTTCATTCACCGGAGCGTAAAACCTTATGATATTAAGGAGTTTGAACGTATACCTGCCACAAAGATGATGGAGGGCAAGGAGGTCCCGATGGATAATTTTTCGTACCTGCAAATGTATTATTCGAATGAACATGGTTTTACCGGATTATTTACCCATTATGAAAAAGTGGGCGGACGGGTAATTGCGTGGATGACCAGTAAAGACGGTGTTCATTGGTCAGAATGGAAAGATTTGTCTCACCTGGGAGTTGGGCATTATCAAACCAGCTCAAACAAAGGAGACCTGATAGGAACCTCTTTCAATTACCATCCCAACCGAAAAATTCGGGGAGGTTTGGATTACAGAACCAATTTGTACTATCTTCAATCTAAAGATTTTGGTAAAACATGGCAAGCAGTTGATGGCAAACCCATTGAATTGCCGCTTAAAGAAGTTGCCAACAAGGCGTTGATCCACGATTATGATTCGGAAGAAAGGAATGTTTACATTAACGATATTAATTTTGATAAAAATGGTTATCCGGTTATTCTGTATATAACAAGTAAAGGCCCCAGTCCGGGTGCAGAGGATGGACCAAGGGAGTGGCATACGGCGCATTGGACTGGCAAAAAATGGGAGATTAGGCCTATCACTATATCCGACCATAATTACGACATGGGTTCTGTTTACATTGAAGATGATGGAACCTGGAGAATTATCGGCCCAACAGAAACAGGGCCTCAGCAATATAATACAGGAGGAGAAATAGCAATGTGGATTAGTAAAGATGAAGGCCAGAGCTGGAAGAAAGTAAAACAACTGACTAGCAGAAGTGAGTACAACCATTCTTATCCAAGAAGGCCTGTAAATGCTAATCCTGATTTTTATGCTTTCTGGTCCGATGGTCATGGAAGGCAATTGTCAAAATCCCATCTATATTTTTCAGACCAAGAGGGGAATGTTTTTATTCTACCTGAAAAAATGACCGGAGATTTTGCAAAACCTGTATTATACAAACCAGGTTTGCCTTAACACCAATTATGACCGTTTACACTATCTGGCCAATAACGACAAATTGCTTCGCAAGATGATGGGGATATACGATGGGGTTTGTGGGACAGTGGCCGCAAATGCCTTGATTGTGTTGGCCATTTAATAAAGAAAGGTGAAATATCGGTTGCTGGCTGGCGTAAATACAAAGACTGGCGCCGGGGTTTAAAAAGCGCCATGCGGTCATTGTCTCAGCTATGCACAAGAAGTGGCCCAAAGAAACCGGAAGCCATAAAAGATGCACTAACCAATACATAAACAAAGCCAACGAATTAGAACACGGTGGATTAGACAGATGCCCGGATCGGTGTTTGCATGGGTTTAAACGATACGTGGCAATTGCGGTTGTTGCATACAACTTGCACAGGATAGGCAAAGAGCTGTTAGCATTAGATAAAGGGCAAGTTTCATATGCCGTGAAAGGATTTTTATTAATTCAATTTAAACAATTTTATTCATATTATATTTTGAACAATCTGATTTGATACCTATTTTTAACGAATAATTTATTGAAAAATGGAGAATATTAATTCAAAGTATAAAATAACATCAGATACAATGCTTTGGAATAATTTTCGTGCCGGAGATAAAAAATCTTTTGAAAATATTTACAAAATTTATATAAATACACTTTATCAATATGGTTCAAAATTTACCAGTGACAAAGAATTAGTTTTTGACTGCATTCATGATGTGTTTGTGGATTTATTTACTCATAGGAAAAATCTTGGTGAAACTAACAATATTAAACTTTACATTTTCATTTGCCTTAAGCGAACATTAATCCGTTCACTTCGTAGAAAAAAAATGGTTCAATCATTTGCGGATAGCGACATTGCTTTCTTATCAACTTGTTCCTCAGAGGAAGAGGTTTCTGATCAAGAGTCAGATATGGAAATGGCAAATAAAATTAGTAAAGCAATGGAAACACTGTCACCGCATCAAAAAGAGGCAGTTTATCTCAGGTTTGTCTGCGGGCTAAAATTTGAAGAAATCTGCCTGATTCTGGATATAAATTACCAGAGTGTGCGAAATCTTATTTACAGAGCTATTAAAAAACTTCGCAAAATTATGTTCTGTTCATTTTTTCATATACTTCTACTTTTTAAAATCATGGATTTATCACTATTTTAAAGTTATTGTATTTTTTATAAAATGTTGTATATGTAAATTATAAACAAGTCGGGTTTTTTAAAAAAAAAAGTAAAAAACTGAGTACAAAAAGATGAAATTTAACTTATTAACTGTAGGAATATATTATATGAAAGATTATATTTTTTTTTCGGAGATCGATTTTATTGATGATGAATATTTCTGTGAATGGGTTAATCGGCCATCGGAAAAATCACAGGTTTTCTGGGAAGAATTTATTAGAAAAAACCCTGACAAGAGCAAAAGAATTGAAATTGCAAAGTTAATAATTAAATCAATGGTACCCGTTGAAACAGGTTTATCGAAAGAGGAAATTGATTCTTTATGGACCAAGATCAGGAGATCAACTATAGACAGGAGAAAAAGGAATTGGCGTTTATTTTATCCGCTTGCAGCTGCTGGTATATTAATTTTATTAGCCAGTATATGGTGGATCAATTCTGAAAGTCATAAAAATTATGAAGTGGTTGATTATTCACAACTTCTTTCTGCGCATACTGCAAAACAGGATGTTGAACTCATTATGGCAGATAAGACAAAATTAAAAATTTCCGAGATAGAATCAGAACTTAAGTACATTGCTAACGGACAGTTGGTAATTAATTCCGATAAGTTTATTCAGCAGGAAGCAGTCAAAAGAAACTCTGGGAAAGAGTTACTTAATACTATTATTGTTCCAAGAGGAAATCGTGCAAACATTACCTTCACAGATGGGACTAAGCTCTGGCTGAACTCTGGAAGCCGTGCAATTTATCCGGTGGAGTTTTCCGATCTAAAACGTGAAATTTATATACAGGGCGAAGGTTATCTTGAAGTGACACACGATGAATCACGACCCTTTACTGTTAAAACGGATCAGATGGATATTAAGGTGCTTGGTACCAGTTTTAATATTATTGCCAATCCAGAAGATGCAACAACCAAAGTAATTCTCGTAAAAGGTAAAGTTATTGCAAAACCCATAAATAGTACAGAAGTAATTCTATTGCCAAACCAGATGATTTCCTTTGACAAAGAAAAACAAAAAACCGTTGTAACAGAAGTAAATGTTGACGATTATATCAGCTGGAAGGATGGATTGTTGTTATGCAATAGTGAAAAACTGGAAAGTCTTGTTAGGAGGCTTGAAAAATTTTATGATCAGAAAATTATTTTTTCCGATGAAAGTGCAAAATTCTTTTGCTTGTCAGGGAAACTTGAATTAAAGGATAATTTTGATGAGGTACTACAGGTAATTGCCACGACTGCTCCTGTGAAAATAAAAACTGAGAATAATACAATATATATTTCAAGTAACAAACTTAAATGGTAATCTATATGAACAAACTTCTATAATAAAGAGCCGAACAATATCCCCATATTGTCCGGCTTTGTTCTAATCAATGTTATTAAGCCCTAACAATTAACTAAAACTTCATAAATTTATGAAAAAATTGGTTGTGTATCACTTTCAAAAGGGAATTAAGAAGACCTCTACTAACAATGAAACTCACAAAAATCCTGACCTATTCCTTAATTGTGTTATTTAATGCCATCTTCCTTGATTCTTTTGCCCAGGGTGCTCAGTTGACATTGAAGATTAAAAATGCTACATTAAAAGAAACAATAGACAAAATTGAAAAGAACAGTGATTATATTTTTATATATTATGATAACATTCTTGATGTCAACCGGGAAGTCAGCTTGAATGTGGAAAAAAAGTCCATAGAATATATTTTGGACGAAATGTTCGCATTTACTAACAATACTTACACAATTATTGACCATCAGATTGTTATATCTCTGAAAAACCAACTAGAAATTCAGAATGATAGCTCTTCGGCAATTAAGGAGAACGTACAACAAATTTCTATAACAGGAATTGTTGCAGACCGAGAGGGTAATCCTTTGCCTGGGGTCAATATTGTTGAAAAAAATACGACTAATGGAGTATTATCTGCACCTGATGGTAAATATGCAATTAATGTTGCTTCAAGGAATTCATTACTCGTTTTTTCCTTTATTGGGTTTACTCAAAAAGAAATTATTGTCGGAAACCTGACAAAAATAGACATTACATTGTTTGAAAATGTCATTAACCTTGAAGAAGTAGTAGTTGTTGGTTATGGTGTCCAGAAAAAAGAGAGCCTGGTAGGTTCAATAACTACTGTTCAACCTGCGGAATTAGGCAAAAGCTCTGTCGCCAACCTGACTAACATGTTGGCAGGCCGTGTTTCCGGTTTATTTACGGTGATGAATAGTGGACAACCCGGAGCCGATGCTTCAACAATCTTGATTCGGGGGCAATCTACTTTCAACTCAAATGAGCCCTTAATTTTAATTGATGACCTTGAGCGCGAAACTGCAGTTTATGGGGTTCGGGGAGCAAACGGAGTAATCATTTTAAAAACTAAAAGAGGACAAATAGGTAAAGCAGTTTTGACCCTCACCTCCCAATCATCTTTCTCTTCTCCTACAAGTATGCCTGATTTTTTAGGATCTTATGACCAGGCCCTGCTATACAATGAAGCATCGTCAAATGATGGATTACCAGAAAAATATAACGATTCCGACCTGGAACACTACCGTTTGGGAGATGCTCCTTTCACACATCCGGATAATGACTATTATAAAGATTTCCTGAAAGCTGATGCTTTTCAGCAGAACTTAAAAATTAATATTAAAGGAGGGACTGATGTATTGACATATTACATATCAGGAACATATCTGGATCAAGGTAGTTTGCTGAAAACATTTGATAATGGTAAATATGATACTGACATTCGATATCAACGTATTAATTTCCAATCAAATGTGGACTTTCTGGTATCTGAAAAGATGAGAGTTAGTCTCGATATGACAGGTAGAATAGAGATCAGACGCTCTCCACGTAATGTGAATACTACAGGGTCAGCTCTTTTTGATATCTTTGCAACCACACCTCCCAATGCATTTCCTTACTACACTCCCGATGGGAGTTTCGGAGTTGTGGCCAATGCCGATTACCTCAATCCAATGGCTTTGATGACACGTTATGGTAACCTGAAAAACACGAAAAACGTACTGGATGGCGTGCTGCGCGCATCTTATGATCTGGGATTTGTCACAAAAGGCCTTGATATTAAAGCATTACTTGGTGTAAGCAGCTATATTAGTAATTCAAGGTCGATCGTCGATGTCCCCAGGCTTAAAGAATATGACCGGTGGGGACAAACAACAGGAATTCAGGATGAAGGCTTCATCAGTTACAATATCGGTGGGCGGGATAATTTTGTAAGGATGAATCCTAATATTTCATTAAATTATAATCGTACTTTTTTAAATAATCATAATGTTACAGGATTACTATTATATACCCAAACGAAAAACTACAGTGGAAAAAGCGGAGTAGAAGAACCATGGTTACCTACGGGTTACCAGGGTATCGTAGCTCGTTTAACTTACGCGTATAATAACAAATATCTTTTTGAATTTAATGGTGGTTATAACGGATCCAGTCAGTTTGATAAGAAACATCGATATGGTTTTTTCCCTGCTATGTCATTAGGATGGGTACTCTCAAGAGAGAAATTCATGGAAGATATTAAATCCGTTGATTTCCTGAAAATAAGAGGTTCTTATGGTGAAGTAGGGAACGATAAAATTGGAGATTATAAGTATCTCTATCTCTATCGGTATTTGAGCGGTTCAGCATATTCTTTCGGTACAACACACTACAGTTTATCAGGAATACAAGAAGGACCTTTAGGTAATAATATTGTTACCTGGGAACGCGCCAGGAAGCTGAATGTAGGTATGGACCTGACAATGTTTAAGGATCGTCTGACAGGGACTTTTGACATATTCAATGAAAAAAGATCAGATATCCTTAGATATTATCAAACAATTCCCGCAGTTCTTGGAAATTCTGTAAATCCAGATAACATCGCGAGTGTTACCAACAGGGGCTTTGAAATTTCACTTGGCTGGATACAGAGAAATAGAGAAAGGAATTTGGAATGGCGGATAAACGGGAATGTTTCCTACGCAAAGAATCGCATTGATTATATTGACGAAGTTGGTAAAGTTTATGAATGGCAGCGTACTATAGGCAATAGTCTCGGACAATACTACGGGCTCGAATATATCGGATTATATCAAAATGAAGATTTCCAAACGGGTGGGAACGGCATATTAGAATTAAAAGAAGGGATCCCTGTTCCTGTCTGGGGAGATGTAATACCTGGTGATCTTAAATATAAGGATAGGAATGATGACGGGGTAATTAATGTATTTGATGAAGGGAAAATTGGGAAACAAAATGTCCCCACTCTGATGTATGGATTAACATTTGGGGGAACATGGAGGTTTCTCGACATTACTATTCTTTTTCAGGGAGCAGGTGGTTCGGAATATAAGTTGTCTGGAGACAAAGCTTATGAGTTCTATCAAAATGGAAGGGTTTATGATATTCATTTGGGCCGTTACAACCCAGTCGATCCATCGACATGGGGAAATGCTACCTATCCAGCGCTTCACACTTCACAAAATCTAAACAACCAGAGAAGTTCAACTTTTTGGTTGCAAAATTCCAGCTATTTACGTCTGAAGAATATTGAAATTGGATTTACATTACCCAAGAGTATTTCATCCAAATTGGGGATGTCTAATTTAAGATTTTATGTAAATGGCGACAACCTGATTACCTGGACCAGCATGGAAAATTTTGATCCGGAGTTGACGCAATGGTATCCGATTATGAAAAATGTAAACCTCGGAATTAGAATGACTTATTAATTAAAAAAATATGATCAGTATGGTATCCTGTTCTGAATCAGCTCTTGAACGCGATGCTAAGTCAGATATGACAGAAGAAATTGTTTTTTCAGATGGATTCTATGCTGAACAGTTTTTTGTTAACCTCTATAGCAAACTTCCAAACGGGTTCAGTGAAAATTACTATTGGGATTGTATTAGTGATAATGCTGAATCCCGTGATTATTATGCCTGGCCGCAAAACATCAATAATGGCTCATACGATGCAACTTACTTACCTGGTTCATTTAGCGTGTGGAGCAGCATGTACGCTAACATCAGGGACTGCAATAAATATCTTGAAAACAGGGCCAAAATCATACCTAATGCTGCATCTTATTATCTGAATTCACAGTACTATATTGACCAGTCTGAATTTGAAGCGAGGTTATTAAGAGCTTTATTCTATTTCCAATTGGTAAGAGATTATGGCGGGGTCCCTATAATTTTAGAATCATATGATAATAAAGACGATCCGGGTCTGTTAAAACCAAGAGATTCATTTAAAGACTGTATTAAATTTATTGTCGACGAATGTGATATTGCCATAGGTACTTTACCACCATCTCAACCTACAACATATTATGGCCGTTTAACTAAAGGTGCCGCAATGGCATTAAAATCAAGGGCGTTACTGTATGCTGCAAGCCCTTTGTTTAATGGGGCGAGCCCTTTTCCTGGCAATAGCCTGATAGCTTATGAATCATTTGACAACCAACGTTGGATAGATGCTGCACAAGCTGCCAAAGATGTCATAATGCTGGGTACATATAAACTGAATAAAATTTCAGCAACTCCATCAGGTAATGCATCTAAATATTATTCCCCCGATCCGGCAGATGGTTTTTATAAACTATTTATTGCCAGGACAAACCCGGAGCTTATTTTCTCTTATTTGAGAGCTACCACCTCCTCAGTAGAAGATAAACAACTGCCTGCTTCTATTACAAATGTTGGGACTGATAAAAGTTTTTGCCTTCCTACCTATAACCTGGTAGCTGCTTTTGAAATGAAAAACTCAGGACAATTGCCTGTAACAGGTTTTCAGGAGGCTGTTGATGGAGAGGGGCATAGCTATTTTATTGAAACCATTAATCCTTTGGCGACAGATTATAATCCTGCGAAACCCTACGATGGTAGAGATCCTCGATTTTATCACACTATTTGGTATGATGGTTCAACATGGTATGATCGAACCTTCAATATTTACAGAGGGGAAACTCAAGAAATTGCTAACGGGAAAGAATTTTTACAAGGGCAGGGGCACACTGGGTTTTTTATGCGTAAATTCATGTCGATTAATGATGTTGCACCTGCTGCACAGGGTTTAACCGGTGTAGCCAATCATAATTTTCCAACATTCAGGTATGCAGAAATTTTACTTAATTTTGCTGAAGCAATGAACGAAGCATATGGACCGGAAAATGCAGCTCTGGGATCAATAATAGATTTTGGAGGACTGGATGTAAGTACGGCCCTGAAATC
The DNA here is from genome assembly GCA_026391555.1 of Bacteroidia bacterium. Classification (GTDB taxonomy): domain Bacteria; phylum Bacteroidota; class Bacteroidia; order Bacteroidales; family VadinHA17; genus LD21. Next base: position 10,147 of record JAPLEB010000091.1, read on the forward strand.
GGTGAATGCAATCAGGAATAGAGTGACAATGCCCCTTATTCCATCGGGAATCAGTAAAGATGACCTAAGAAAACGCATTCAACGGGAACGACGTGTAGAACTTGCCTTTGAAGACCAACGCTACTGGGATATCAGACGATGGAAACTTGTTGAAGATCCTTCTGAGATGACCAATACAATAATGACGCATGAAAAAGTAATTAAAGCAGACAATAGTAAGATTGTTAAGGTGATGTTATGGGAACAACGAAATTTTGACAAGAAGATGTACTTTAAACCAATCCCTTATAACGATATACAAATAACAGGTATCATACAAAACCCCGACTGGTAATTAAAGTGTTTATAACGATTTGTGTTTAAGTTAGTTAGTGGTAGTTGGTAAAAGAGGGATGATAATCCCTCTTTTATTCTATTCTATATATAGTTTTTTTGAAATCATTTTAGTTAACTGAAACTATGAAAAATGTCATTGGGAGGGAAATGTTCCTCTTATTTGGTCTTTTATTCTTCCTTGTTAAACCTTATTGTCAGGTTGTAAATCAGGAAGTAAACAGGAATCCACAAATAATTGATTATTCAGGGGAAGAGTTCACATTTGCTATTTTGGCCGATCCTCAGGTGAGCGGTAAAGACAATAAAGGTGTTGTAGCAGTAAAAGCAGCTAAAACTCTTGAGCAGGCATGTCAGGAGATCAATAATTTGGAAAATATGCCTCTGTTTACCATCTTTTTAGGTGATTTGGTTAATACTTTTGACATACCCTCCGTTGAAAATTTCTCATATTGTATCAGAGACCTTAAATCCAAACCGGTTTTGGTACATGGGAATCATGATACCCGCCCTCCCTATACTGCTTATAAAGAGTTGAGTAAAAAGATAAATGGATTTGAAGAAGTATATTTTTCTTTCGATGTGGGAGAATGGCATTTTGCTGCAGTGCCCTGTAATTTAAGCAGTAATAGTGAAAACACAAATGATATTTTAATCTGGCTTGAGAATGATTTAAAGAAAAATGCTCAAAAACCCACAATGGTTTTCGAGCATATGCACCTTCTCCCGGGAGGACTTTCACAACTTGAATGGTATACTTTTGACCAGAACTGCAGGAACAAATTTCTTGAGATACTTACAAAATACAAAAACGTAAAGTATTATTTTAATGGACATGTCCACAACGGAATAAAAGCATCGGTAAAGATGGGGTGGGAGTATAGGGGAACCAGGTTTATCACAGTGCCTACTATCATACAGGGCCGCGTGTTTAATGAAGAATATCCGGAGTTTTTTGAAGGGCTTGACAACGGTGGATATTATTTAGTGGTTCATGTTGATGGGAAAAAAATTTCGTTAGAGGGAAGGCTGGCGGGCAACAAAAATAGTTTTTACTATCCCTCAAAATTTTCGGTTTTTAAAGAAAATATTGAACCGCGGTGGTTTAAAACTATTCCTGAGTTTATTGCAGGGAACCTGAAAAACGGAGATTTCTCTAAAAACCTGGATGGATGGAACAAAGACTTTCGTTATATGGCTGATAAGGATCCTGCTTTTATTTACTCACGAAAGAGTTTTAAAAAACAAAATGCAGCATATCTTTTTACACAGTCAAAACCTCCATTAGCATGGTCAGGCGATGAAAGGACCGAAATATTCCAGGTGGTATCGCTGGAAAATATCAAAAATCCTTTCCTTGAGGCTGATTATGCATTTGAAAAAGAACCCATTGACGGAGGAGGATTTATCCGATTAACAGCCATGAATAGTAACGGATATGAATTTTTAATGTTCTTCAGGTGGGGAGCTAAAAATGAGTATCAATCCGATTATGTTCCACGTTCGCTTGGCTTTGAACTTACCGGAAGGTCTTCCGGATGGAATTTTTTATCGGATTTGGCAAAGAATAAAAAAGCACTCTTTTTCAATGTTGACGAATCTGTCGACAACTGGCATCAGCTTAAGGTTAATATAGCCGAACTCTACAATAAGGCCATCGGAGAACCGGATGCCTGGGAGAAACTTAAAATATCCAAACTTTACCTGGGCTTGGCTACCTGGTGCAATAAGCCACTGGAAGCTGTTAGTAGTGCATATTTCACAAATATAAAACTTTCAGATAATAAAAATGTAACCTCTTCCTGCGATGGAAGTCCATTTCAAATCAATGAGAAAATTTTTCAGACAACTTTTGGGAAAGGGCTAGGCGACAAGGTAAATAAAGGAAATAGTGAACCGCAAAGAAGAGAAGCACGATTGAAAAACTTACAAAATATGAAACAGGTAACTGTAGTAGATGCAGGTAAGTTCTCAGAACCGGAAAATGTACTGGCAGCTTCAATGCAGGGCCAATTAGCAAAACAGGGCATTTACCTTTACCTGAAGCATAAAAACGATTTCTGGTTGCCGGAAATTGAAAAACTTGGGATTGCGATAGAGACAGAAGATAATTTACAAAAATTACTTGAAAAATATGCCTCCCGTTTTAAGGGATATGTTTTGAGTGATATGGAAAACGTTCGGATAGCTGCTACCGTTTGTGGACCCATGAATGCTCTTGTTGTCACTCACCAGACTGATTCACTGGCTAAGTCGGCAGGATTGAATATGCTGTTTGACGTTTCGGGAAAAGATGAGGAGTGGTTGTATGACTATATAGTACATAATATAGACCAGTTTAACCTCACTGCTATTACCCAGCATAATGTTGGCAAGCCGTCGACTCTTATCGATTATGCTATTGCAAATAACTATCTATGTATGCAGGGCATGGGTAAACCGGACCTTGTAAGGAAGTATTATCAACTTATAGAGACTGCTTCTCCAAAGCTTGGATTTGGAACACCCTATAGAAATGAAATGAAAGACGTCGGATTAAGCACCGAGGAAGGTTTATATACAATACCAAGTGCAAATTCACATAATTTGTCATTTTACGCTGCAACAGGAAAACTATTTGACCTGAAGAAACAAAAGAAAAATGAACCTACATATACTCCTGTCGAAGGGGAGAAGGTACACTATGTGATGATAATGATGAGCGATGGAGATAACCTTAACTTTCATACAAACGGATTAGCATCTAATAATAAATATATGAACAATTCGCATTGTAAGGAAATCCCAATGAACTGGATGTATCCACCTGAGATTATTGATATCGCTCCATTTTTGAACAACTATTACATAACCCATTATCCGGCAACAAACAATCTGCTTGGAGCAGTTTCAGGTGCCGGTTATACATATCCTTCCACTCATAAAGATCTGGAAAAATATTCATTGAAAACCAATGAGCTCCTGAAAAGAAACGGTTTGGATTACTGTGTAATAATGGATTTCCCCGATTTTAGAACAAAAGAAAAGGAAATTCTGGCAAAGATGATGAAATCCATGCCGGATGTTAAAGGCCTTTTTTATATGGACTATAGTAATTATGCTAAATGGAAAGGCGATATCTATTTTATTGAAGGAAAGCCAGTTATATCGTTCAAATATCGGCTCTGGTTACCAATGGATCCACTGGAAAAGATAGCTGATGCGATTAATAATGCCCCACGCGACCCCAGTTCTATAGAAGGGTATTCCACAGTTGTTGTTCATGCCTGGAGTTACGGTATGGATGATGTGGCAAGGTTTGTGAAGCTGCTGAATAAAGACGTAAAGGTTGTCGGGGCATATGATTTTGTAGATTTGGTCAATAATAACCTGAAGAAATAATTTAGTTTGTATGAAGTGTATTTGTAGATTTTTATTATTGAATTGCATTAGCTTTTTAATGTTTGCATGTGCTGGGAATGAGCAGCAATTGAATAACTATGTTCAATTCGTGAATCCTCTGCAAGGTAGCAACTCTACTGTAGCGTTTTCTACCGGGAACACTTATCCGGCAGTTGCAGTACCCTGGGGTATGAACTTTTGGACCGCTCAGACAGGTAAGATGGGCAATGGATGGCAGTATGCCTATACTGATACAACTATTTGCGGCTTTAAGCAAACTCATCAGCCCAGTCCCTGGATTAACGATTTCGGATGTTTCTCGGTGATGCCGATCTGTGGTGCTTTGACAATATCGGAAAATGAGCGGGCATCAAAGTTTTCGCATAGAAACGAAATTACCCAACCTCATTATTACTCCGTATTATTGGAAAAGTCGGGCATTAAGGCCGAATTTGCACCAGCAACAAGAGGTGCTATTTTTCAATTTACTTATCCAAAAAGCGACAGCTCTCAGATCATCATTGATTGTTTTAATCGTGGAGGTTACGTCAAAGTGATCCCTGAAGAGAATAAGGTTGTAGGTTACTCAAAATATTATGCACCCAACAACAATGCAAAACTGCCTGAAAACTTCGCAGCCTATTTTGTAATTACCATAAACACAACGTTCAAGGAGGCAGGAACATGGAGCGGACAAATGGCCTCTGCTGAGTTAGAGCGGACAGGAGAAAGAGTTGGGGCATATCTCAGGTTCAAAACTAAAGCTCATGAAAAGGTTGAGATGAAAATAGCATCATCGTTTATCAGCTTAGAACAAGCCCAACTCAATTTTGACCGGGAGATTAAGTCATTCAATTTCGCTACATTAAAAAATCAGGCAGCAGAGGCATGGAATAGTCGTCTTGGAAGAACCAGAATAAAAGGAGAAACTCCGGAGCAGAAGTGTACGTTTTATACTGCACTATACCGAACGATGCTATTTCCTCATATATTTCATGAGGTTGACCATAATGGCGATACTGTACATTATAGTCCCTTCAGCGGCCGAACCGAACAAGGCGTACTATACACGGGTAATGGTTTCTGGGATACTTTCCGGGCAGTACATCCATATTTTACAATAATGTATCCCACGATGAGTTCCGGAATTATCCAGGGACTTTGCAATTATTATAAAGAGGGCGGTTGGATACCAGAATGGTTTAGCCCCGGATACAAGGATTGTATGATTGGACAGAACTCCGCATCCGTGATAGCAGATGCTTATATCAAAGGAATTCGTGGTTTTGATGCTGAGTTATTATGGGAGGCAGTGATTAAGGGTGCTAACAACCAGGGGCCAAGTGCTACGGGTCGAAGTGGAATTGATTATTACAAGAACTTGGGTTATATCCCTTATAACGTGGGGGTGAGGGAGAGTGTTTCCAAAACGTTGGAATATGCTTATGATGACTATTGTATTGCGCAATTTGGTAAAGCATTGGGTAAATCAGACACTGTTATTGCTCCCTATTTAAAGCGCTCCCAAAACTACAGGAATATTTTTAATCCCAAAATTAATTTTGTACAACCAAAAGACGAAAAAGGTTCCTGGCAACCAGACTATCGCCCGGATACATGGGGAGGCTCTTTTACCGAAGGTTCGGCTTGGCACTGGACGTGGTGTGTCTTCCATGATCCCCAGGGACTGATTAATCTTATGGGAGGTGATTCATCATTTGTGTCGCGACTGGATTCCTTATTTACCGCAAAGCCTACCTTTGAATACTCTAATTATAAAAGAGTCATCCACGAGATGACAGAGATGGTTGCTTGTAATATGGGGCAGTATGCACATGGAAACCAACCAATACAACATGCAATATATCTTTACAACTTCGCTGGAGAACCATATAAGACTCAAAAGCATGTGCGTGAAGTGATGGATAAACTATATTCATCAGGATTGAGTGATGGAAAGGGTCTCTGCGGAGATGAGGACAATGGACAAACGTCAGCCTGGTTTGTCTTTAGCTCAATGGGTTTCTATCCCGTATGTCCGGGTTCTGGTGAATATGTGATCGGAAGCCCTCTTTTTGAGGAGGTTACATTGACTCTGGAAAATGGCAAAATCTTTACCGTTAAGGCATTAAATAATAGTGCCGGGAATGTGTATATCCAGTCGGCAATTCTTAATGGAAAACCATTTGAACGTACATTTATTCGTCATGATGAAATTTTTATGGGCGGGGTATTGGAGTTTACGATGGGAGCGTTGCCCAATAAGACATGGGGAACGGCTTATCCGAAAAGACCTTATTCGATGACAAAAGTAATGAAACAATAACAATGATTCGTTAAACTTTAATATAAATGTTTTATTTTCAACAAATTAAATAAATAATTATTATGAAACATTTTAAAAACAACCCAAAGCGATTTGTAATACTTCCCATACTGTTGCTTTCATTAACTATTATAGCTGTTGTAAAGTGTAAAGGTCCCTCGGCGGAAACATCAATGGACCTTGAAAAAGGATTTCTGAACCCTCCTGAAAGCGCCAAACCGCGTGTATGGTGGCACTGGATGAACGGCAATATTACCAAGGAAGGTATTAAAGCCGACCTTGAGTGGATGAAACGGGTAGGCATCGGCGGTTTTCAGAACTTTGAAGTCGATAAAATGACACCTCAAATCGTCGAAAAGCGGCTGATCTATATGACACCGGAGTGGAAAGACGCATTTCTTTTCACCACAAAGATGGCCGACTCATTGGGCCTTGAAATGGCCATTGCCGGCTCGCCCGGATGGAGCGAGAGCGGTGGTCCGTGGGTGACTCCAGCTCAGGCTATGAAGAAATTTGTTTGGAGCGAGATTCGGGTTGAGGGTGGACAACCCTTTAGTGGCACACTGCCCAAACCACCAACTACTACAGGTGTATTTCAGAATTTTGGAAGTTCTGAAAAACCTGCTTCAATTCCGGAATATTATGCCGATGCTGCGGTGGTAGCATATCGTGTACCTGAAAATGATATTCCAATGGCAGAGCTGCAGCCTAAGGTCACTTCCAGTGGTGGAAAATTTGATCTTTCTGCGCTCATCGATGGCGACCTGGCGAAAACTACATTTTTACCGGCAGCGTCGTCAAACGGGAAATCATGGATACAGTTTGAGTTTACCAAACCTGAGACGATCCAGTCTATTACCATTGTAGTCTATGGCTTGGAAGGCATAACCAGTCGGGCGCTTGAAGCCGGTGATGATGGCATCCGATTCAAGACAGTCTTGGAAATTTCAAGCGGTGGAACATCTCAAAAAACAATAACATTTTCACCGATTAGAGCAAGATTTTTCCGCCTCTCATTTACTTCACCGGCACCGCAACGTACCGGCGCGAATTTTAGCGGTTCAAGAGGTCAGGGATTATCTGCTCCAGCCGGAACACAGATAGCAGAACTCGTACTTCACACCGTTGCACGGGTGAACAGGTTTGAAGATAAAGCTGGCTTCAGCCCCATACGTATGAACTCAATGGCAACACCAAATGGAAATTTATATTCACTGGCAACACCTTCTGTCTCTGCTTCGGATGCCATAAGCAAGAATGAGGTCGTTGACCTGACATCGAAAATGCAACCGGATGGCAAACTTAACTGGACACCTCCAACCGGTCGCTGGATTATTATGCGTCTTGGCTATTCATTAACGGGTGCAAAAAATCATCCGGCTCCACCTGAAGCAACAGGTCTTGAAGTGGATAAACTAAGTGCGGAACATGTTAAAGCTTATTTTACAGAATATCTGGATCAGTATAAAAATGCAACCGGCGGACTGATGGGCAAGAAAGGCCTTCAGTATGTGATAACCGACAGTTGGGAAGCAGGTAGCCTGAATTGGACCGACAAAATGATGATCGATTTTAAAAATCACCGGGGCTATGATATGCTTCTATGGATACCGGTACTTACCGGCCATATAGTAGAAAGCGCCGAAGCCAGCGACCAATTCCTTTGGGATTTCCGTAAAACCATTGCTGATCTTACAGCAGAAAACCATTACGATCAGCTGACCACTCTACTTCATGAACGAGGCATGGGACGCTATAGTGAGTCGCATGAGAATACCCGCCACATGGTCGCTGACGGCATGGAGGTTAAACGGACAGCCGACATTCCAATGGGCGCCACCTGGACACCCAAAAATGTTAGTGGCAATGCCATTGGAGAAGTAGCGATCCATTACATTTCCGATGTGCGTGAATCGGCATCGGTGGCCCACATTTACGGACAAAACCTGGTGGCTGCTGAGTCTATGACCACTACTAAGGCTTGGGCCTGGGCTCCCAAATCATTGAAACCAATCGCTGACATGGAACTTGCCTGTGGTTTGAATCGATTCGTTATCCACTGTTCGGTACACCAGCCGGTGAATGATAAAATACCCGGCCTCGGACTTGGCATCCATGGTCAATGGTTCACCAGACATGAGACATGGGCTGAACAGGCTGGTGCATGGACAACATACCTTTCCCGCAGTTGCTATATGCTTCAACAGGGAAAATTCATGGCAGACGTTGCCTATTTCTATGGTGAGGATAATAACATCACAGCCCTTTTTTTAAACACGTTACCAGATGTACCCCCGAGCTATAATTATGACTTTGTAAATGCTGACATTATACTAAATATTTTGTCAGTCGATAAAAATGGACAGCTAATAACACCCAGCGGTATGAGCTACAGTCTGCTTGCTCTTGATGCTAATAGTAAGTATATGTCTTTGTCGGTATTGCGCAAGATCAGCGCAATGGTAAATGCCGGTGCTTCAGTCGTTGGTGAAAAACCGGTTGGTACACCCAGCCTCAGCGATGATCAGACTGAGTTTAAAACTATTGCTGATGAGCTTTGGGCAATCGAAAAAGGTGAAAACACTGTAGGCAAAGGAAAAGTATATGCAGGACAGACGATTGCTGAAGTTCTTAATTCTTTAAAGGTCACACCTGATTTTGAGTACACCAAAGCCCGGAATACTACGAATCTTATGTTCGTTCACCGCAAGCTGGATGATGTTGATATATATTGGGTGAACAATCGTAATAATAATATTGAGAACCTTGAAGCAACCTTCAGGGTTAAGGGAAAAGCAGCCGAAATATGGAATCCTGAGACAGGCGGGATTGAAGAGGCTTCTTATAGTATTGCAGACGGGCGCACAACAGTACCGTTGAACCTGGAACCAAGCGATGCTGTGTTCGTTGTTTTCCGTAAAAAGGCCGCATCGTCATCTCTTACGCTGACTCAACCGGTCGAAACACAACTAGCTGTTATTGATGGTGCCTGGAATGTCAGTTTTCAACCCAACCGTGGAGCACCTGCACAGATCGTCCTCGATCAACTAACTTCGTGGAGTGAAAACGCCGACCCCGGAGTAAAATATTTCTCCGGAACGGGAAGCTACGCAAAAACCATTAAGGCCTCTGCCGACTGGTTTAAGGAGGGTACACAAATATGGCTTGATCTCGGAGAAGTGCAGAACCTGGCTGAAGTAGTGGTCAACGGCAAATCATTAGGGATAGTATGGAAAACTCCATTCCGGGTGAATATGACAGAGGCTTTGAAACAGGGGGAAAATGCACTGGAAGTTAAAGTGACCGACCTCTGGGTAAACAGGCTTATCGGAGATCAGCAACCAGGCACAAAAACGAAAATTACCTACACAACAAAAGCATTTTATCAAGCTGATTCACCCCTGCTTCAATCAGGGCTTCTGGGACCGGTGAAGATTGTAGGTCTGTCATCGAATTAAATCTTACACTAATGTAGCAGCAGTGTTACCGGATTCGAACAAAACGCAATCGTACATTAAAATTGTCTCAAACAGCAACGTCAAAAAAAAGCAGTTATTAAAAGTGTCATATAGTTATCCTTATCGCCCCATTTTTCAACACCACGGTCAGTGACGGGCGTGATTTCATGGGACTACAGCATCGGGTTCAAGAGATTCAAATTATATATTATGTTTTAAATAAATACTAATTTACACAACCATGAAGAACAAAATTCTCACCTTCAGTGCCCTGCTGCTCGCTTTGCCGAATGCGCTCAACGCAAGCGGGAAGCCAATTGTAAGGCCTAACGTCGTGCTTATTCTCATCGACGATTTCGGTTACGAATGCGTAACATCCAATGGTGGAGAGAGCTACAAGACACCTGTTATGGATAAGTTAGCCGCGACAGGCGTGCGCTTTGAGCAGTGCCACGCTCAGCCGCTCTGTACTCCGACGCGCGTTCAGTTGATGACTGGACTTAACAACCGCAACAACTACACCCATTTCGGGCATCTTGATCCGTCGCAGCTAACGTTCGGCAATCTGCTGAAAAAAGCCGGATACGCGACATGTGTAGCGGGTAAATGGCAATTGGAAAACGGTTACGAAGGCCCCGCACATTTTGGCTTTGAAGAATACGCGCTCTGGTCGCTGATGCAACGCGGTAACCGCTACAAGAATCCGAGTCTCACCATCAACAGTTCCCCTCGCACCTATACGATGAACGAATACGGACCGGACATCGTGAGCGATTACGCGCTCGATTTCATCACCCGCAAGAAGGACGTGCCGTTCTTCCTCTACTACCCGATGATGCTCACGCATGGACCTTATGATGCGACGCCCGACAGCCCCGATTATGCGGAATCTATCAGCGGCCAGAACAAACATCCATTGGGCCACTTCCCTGACATGGTTGCATACTCTGACAAGCTCATCGGCAAACTCGTCGCGAAGCTCGAAGAACTTCACCTGCGCGAAAACACGATGATCCTCATCCTCGGCGACAACGGCACAGGCCGGGGTACGCCATCGAGGTTCAAGGGTCGCGATGTGCTTGGCGGCAAGGGCTTGACCACGATGTGGGGCACGCACGTTCCCGCGATTGGCAACTGGCCCGGCCACTTCGCGAATGGTAAAGTCTCCGGCGACCTGATCGACGCGACGGATTTTCTGCCGACGATCTGTGAAGCCACTGGCGTACCCATGCCCGCGGAGCTGAAGATCGACGGTCGCAGTTTTCTCCCTCAACTGCGCGGCGAGAAAGGAAATCCTCGCGAATGGCTATATGTCTGGTATAATCCATCAGGCGGCCCAAAGGCGAAGGCCGAATTCGCACACGATGCAAATTTCAAGCTCTACACCGACGGCCGCTTTTACGCCGTTGAGAAGGACGACAACGAGAAATCGCCGCTCCCAGACGCCGGACTTGATGCGACCGCAAAAGCGGCAAAGACGAAATTGCAAAACGCTCTGAAACAGTTTGAAGGCCCACGCCCGGAGTTCTTCGTGAATCAGTCGCAACCTTTCGGCGGCGAACCTGGCGAGGATGCTCAAGGTAACAAGACAACCAAAGTAAAGGGCAGGAAAAAGGAGCCGACGCAATGAGAAAACTTCTCTATTTTTTTACTTGTGCAGCATCTTTTATTAATAGCTGTTCTCAATCACCAGTTATAAAGCAAGATACTTTAAAAGAAAAAACTACTTTTCAGACATCGGGGGTATGGAATCCAGCCACTGATGTCAGGGCAGATGTTGCTATTATCTACGGGGCAGGTGATCGCGGGGATGTGACCTTTGAACAAAGGGTGAAATCGTGGCGTGATCGCGGGTACACAACTCAATTTATGACTGGCATCGCCTGGGGTGGATACCGGGATTATTTTACAGGTATGTGGGACGGGAAAAATCACCTGTCTGAAGGGCAGGTTGATGTGAAAGGAGACACTATATGGCACGGAGGAAAGATGACTCCCTATATCGTTCCGACCGCATCTTTTATTAAATATATGAAAGAGAAGCATATCAAACGGGTTATTGATGCCGGTATAGATGCCATTTATCTTGAAGAGCCGGAGTTTTGGGCACGTGCCGGTTATAGTCAGGCGTTTAAAGAAGAATGGCAGAAATATTATAATTCTGCCTGGCGTCCTCAACATGAGTCGCCGGAGAATACTTACCTGTCTAACAAATTGAAATATCAGTTATATTATAATGCCTTGAATGAGGTATTTACCTATGCCAAAAAGTACGGCAAAAGCAAAGGTATGAATGTACGTTGTTATGTTCCGACACATTCGTTGGTTAATTACACCGCATGGAAAATTGTTAGTCCTGAGGCCAGCCTGGCTTCATTGCCTTGTGTAGATGGATATATTGCTCAGGTCTGGACAGGGACTTCGCGAGAGCCGACCTTTTTTAACGGAGTAAGAAAAGAGCGTGTATTTGAGAATGCTTTTCTTGAATATGGATCGATGGAATCGATGACAGCACCTACCGGACGAAAAATGTATTTTCTCACCGATCCTATAGAAGACCGGGCTCGTGACTGGGGAGATTATAAGAGGAGTTATCAGGCAACATTTACTGCAGAGATGCTTTATCCGATGATTGCAGATTATGAAGTAATGCCGTGGCCGGACCGTATATATCTGGGCTTGTACCGAAAACCTGACAGTGAGGAAAAAGAGACAATCCCCCGTTACTATTCCACACAGATGCAGGTAATGGTGAATTCGCTGAACCAGATGCCCTTGTCAGACAATCGTGTGAATGGATCCTTCGGCATTAGTGTGTTGATGGCCAATTCTATGATGTTTCAACGTTTTCCGACACACAATGGATACGAGGATCCTCAATTATCAAACTTTTATGGACAGGCTTTGCCTCTGCTTAAACGAGGGGTTCCGGTAAAAATCCTCCATATCGAAAATGTGTCCTACCCGGAAACATGGAAGGACACAAAACTGTTGGTGATGTCTTATTCAAACATGAAACCTCTTGCCCCCGAAGCGCATAAATTCATTGCCCAATGGGTAAAAGACGGAGGCGTATTAATCTATTGTGGTCGTGATAATGACCCGTTTCAAACAGTAGAGGAATGGTGGAATAGCGGTGATAATTATTATAATGCTCCTTCCGAACACTTGTTTGAGCAATTCGGTATTGAGCGTGTAGCAAGTGAAGGGGAATACAGTTGCGGAAAAGGTACCGTCTTTGTATTGCGTCAGGATCCGAAAGAGTATGTACTTCAGGCTGACAGCGACAAGGGTTTCTTAGCTACGGTAAAACAACTCTACGAACAAAATGCCAAGGCCGGGGCATTAACATTTAAGAATTATTTTTATCTGGCAAGAGGGCCGTTCGATTTGATTGCAGTGATGGATGAAAGCGTTAGCGATGAGCCTTTCACAGAAAAGGGATGTTTGATCGATCTTTTCGACCCCAAACTGCCTGTATTGAGTGAAAAGGTGGTATTGCCGGGACAACAGGCTTATCTTTATAACGTTGGTCGCGTACCGGACCCGAAAAGGCCGCAGGTACTGGCCGGAGCTGCAAGAGTATATAACGAGGTAACAGGCAAAAATAAATATTCTTTCACTGCAAAAAGTCCGCTGAACACCACGAATGCAATGCGTGTTCTGCTTCCTGCTGCTCCAAAAAAGACGATGGTCACGGATGCAGATGATCAGGTGATGACCGGTATTCAGTCTGTTTGGGATGAAACAAGCAAAACCTGTTTCCTTGGTTTTGAAAATAATCCGGATGGAATAAATGTTGAGTTCCGGTGGTAGATTTCCCGGAACAAATTTGTTTTATGCTCAGATTTAAAACCGTTGGACGCTGGTTCGCTATTAATCCAAACACTGTAAAAAATTATTTATTGAAGACTAATATAACTCTTATGAAAAAAGAATTATTATTACCGTTAGTTTTAATTGGTGAAGTTCTTGTGCCAAAAGTGGTTTCAGCCTCCGAGCCAAAACAAAACATTATTTTTATATTGGTAGACGATTTAGGTTACGGAGAGTTAAGTTGCTATTCGCAGCAGTCTAATGTAAAAACTCCCAATATCGACAAATTGGCACAATTTGGTGTGCGTATGACTCAGGCCTATGCATCACCTGTATCTTCGCCTACGCGAGCCTCTTTTCTTACCGGATGTTTCCCTCAAAAAGTAGGAGTTTACTCAAATTTTGACGGACCAAATCCAGGAATTGGCCCTTTACGGGATGCTTTTCCGCAAGTTTTACAGCAAAACGGATATCGTACTTGCTGGTTCGGAAAGTGGCATCAGGGATGGGATATATCAAATCACCCGCTTAATAATGGTTTTGATGTGGCTTACGGATTTTTAGGCGGAATGCACGACTATTATAATCCTGCTGTAGGAGATCATTACAGCGGAGGCCCCTATGCTCCTCATGCTTTTGTGTTCGATGGATTCAAGGTTGTGAAATCGATGAACTATTTTACTGATGAGATTACTGACCGGGCTATCAATGTGATTAACGAAAAATCAGAAAAACCTTTTTTTATCTATTTAGCTTATAGTGCGCCTCATACACCCATCCAGGCGCCTGATAAAGCCATCTTGAAATATATGAAAGCTGGTGTTGATACAGTACAGGCTGTACGCAGTGCTATGATAGATGTCTTGGATGAAAACGTGGGTAGAGTGATGAGTGCGTTGAAAGCAAAGAAACTGGATAAAAACACGTTAGTGGTTTTCATGAGTGACAATGGAGCCCAAAAGCAAAAAAACAATGGTGGCTTACGTGGAACTAAAATGACAGCATGGGAAGGTGGTATTCGTGTTCCTCTTATTGCATCTTTACCAGGAGTTATTCCAGTAGAACGCACCTCCGATGCAATTTGCTCAGTAGCAGATATGGCAGCTACGTTTGTATCCTTGTCGAACCCTGAAAACGGGTTGAAATATGGTGATGGAGTAGACCTCATGCCTTACTGGAAAGCTGAAAAAAAAGGTAATGCCCACGATGCATTAGTATTTTCAATTAATGTCAGCGACGACAATGGCGGAAAGCCCACTACCGAGAATTTAGAACTTTTTGGAGTAAGAATGGGTGATTGGAAACTTGTGCGTGACTCAAAGCGTGGCATCGATGAACTTTACAACTTATCTGAAGATCCTGCTGAAATAACTGACCTTTCACTGAAAAATCCGGAGAAGAAAGCAGAGTTACTGAATTATGGTGCTGACTTTTTCAAGGATTGCAAGCCAAGCAGTGGCCCGCTTGTATCCAAAGATACGCGCCCCAACGGAGATAAACTGATGATCAATGCTCTTCTCAAACATTGCCGGACGTTGCAAAAGTAAGAATCATATCAGAATAAATTATTGTTGCTGATAAAAAAACGCACGATGTGTACTTGTGAACGGACTGGAAAGTTTAATACCGGAGGCTGATTCAATCGTTATATCAGTCTGTGGAAAACAGGGGAAGTGCAGAGAAAGGATTTATCACGACAAAACAAACAAATTAGAAAATAAGCTATTAATTTTAAAGATTATGAGTATGAAAAGGTCAATTTCTAAAAAGATTTCGGATATTAGTTGTACTAAAGCTCTGTTGGCTATGAGTTTTTGTAGTCTTGCCATATCTTGCAACAAGACAACAAATATCTCCAAACCAAATATCCTTATTATTATGTCTGATGATCATGCCTATTAGGCTATCAGTGCATTCAGCAATAAACTGATCCAGACACCGAATATTGACAGGATAGCCCGAGAAGAAGTGATATTTCAAAATGACATTACAGACTTGAAAATCAGGATAGTGAACCTTCAGAAAAAATTCCATGATGACTTGGTGGAATAATTAAGAAACAGGGACGTAAATTTTTTATGTAATAATTTTACATTTAGAGATAAAGTATTAGATTTAAAACCTGAGTCCACTCCAAAAAGTTAAATTATAAAATGAGGTTAAAATTGCGAAAATGTGAAATACTTGGTCTGAGCATTTGTGCCCTGGCAGGGTTTCATTCGTGTGATGCTGAAGCAAAAAACACAGGGAAACCGAATGTTATATTAATACTAACTGACGATCAGGGATTTGGCGATCTGGGCTTTTACGGAAACCCTATTATTAGAACACCTGTCCTCGACAGGCTGGCAGGAGAAAGTGTAAGGTTCAATGAATTTATTGTTTCCCCTGTCAGTGCACCTACACGCTCTGCTTTAATGACCGGCCGTTATTCTTTAAGGACAGGTGTACGTGATACTTACAAAGGAGGTGCAATAATGGCATCGTCCGAAATTACGATAGCTGAAATTTTGAAAGAAGCCGGTTATAAAACGGGAATGATCGGAAAATGGCACCTTGGTGACAATTACCCTTTCAGGCCTGAGGATCAGGGATTTGACTATACGTTACGGCATTTGTCAGGTGGTATTGGACAGCCAGGCGACTGGCCAAATGCATTGAAAGGCGACAGTAGTTATTTTAATCCGACTCTCTGGCAGAATGGAAAAATGATAAAAAGCCACGGTTATTGTACCGATGTTTTTACAGATGCTGCCATTAATTTTGTCGAAAAAAATAAAAAAACCGCGTTTTTTCTATACCTCGCTTTTAATGCTCCGCATGTACCTTTACAAGTGCCAAAGGAATATTATGAAATGTACAAAGGGATTGACCCATCCAAAGGTTTTGAAAATGACTCAAGACCTTTTACTGAAATGAATAATAGTACGAAGGAGAGTGCCAGAAAAGTTTATGCCATGGTTTCAAATATTGATGATAATGTGGGAAGATTATTAAATAAGTTAATGCAACTCAATTTAGACCAAAACACGCTCGTAATCTTCATGAGCGACAATGGCCCTGAGCAAAATCGTTATCTGGCAGGAATGCGTGGTAAAAAATCCTTTGTATATGAGGGAGGCGTGCGCGTTCCATGTTTCTGGCGATATCCTTCAATGTTTCAAGGTAATCGTGATATTAATGCAACCGCATCAAATAGCGATATCTTGCCTACATTGGCTGAAATATGTGGCGGGAGAATTCCAACAGACCGGATAATGGATGGTACCAGTCTGTTGCCTTTGCTTATGAAAAAAGCAAATGATCTGCCCGACCGTTCCTTATGTCGCTACTGGACAAGAGGATATCCGAAAAAATTCAGGAATGTCTCAATTCGCAGGGGAGAATATAAACTGGTAGGAAATTGTGCAGCGACAGATGGAATTGAGCAGTTTGAACTGTTTAATATGATTCAGGATCCTTTCGAATTGAATAATACTGTAAAAAACAATGCAGAAAAAGCATTGAATCTCAAAACAGAAATGGAAAATTGGCTTGATGAAATGATGGGATCACCTGATATCATAAATTCCCCAAGGGCGATATTAGGAACCAGACTCGAAATCCCATCCTTTTTGAACCTTAATGATGCAATATATATTAAAGAAAAAGATTCTGAAAATGATCAGGTTTATTGGAAAGTCAGTTTTTCAGAACAAGGGAGTTATGATATAATTGTTCATTTCCGACAAAATATTGATTCAGGTTGTCAGGTTCAGCTTAAGATCGGTCTGGTAGAACACACTTATAATTTTGAGCATACGCATTCCGATTTTCTTAAATTAGAAAATATTGAGATTCCCGTTGGAGAGGCAGACTTATTCCCAAAGGTCTTTCTGAAAGAATCGGACAAAAGTAAATATTTAATGCCTTTTTATTTGGAGGTAAAAAAACGGATCTGACATTTAAAAAACAAATAAAAATTGAATTATTTAAATATGAAAAAAACTGGAATTACACTCTTACTCAGCTTAATGCTTTCTATTATGTTAACTGCCCAACCTCTGGCAAGGAGGCCGCATTATGATATTACAAAGGATAAAGTATTGTACACAATAGGTTATGCGCACCTGGATACAGAGTGGAACTGGGATTATCCTACCACAATAAATCAATACATCCGTAACACTATGGAGGATAACTTCAAACTGTTTGAGAAGTACCCTGATTATGTTTTCAATTTCACAGGCTCACGACGATATAAAATGATGAAGGAGTATTATCCAGAATCGTTTAAAAAAGTTGCGGATTACATAAACCAGGGTCGCTGGTTTGTATCGGGGTCATCAGTTGATGAAGGTGAGGTTAATATTTCCTCGTCCGAATCGGTCCTTCGTCAGATCCTTTATGGCAACCTCTTTTTTAAAAGGGAATTTAATAAAGAGAGCCTGGATTACATGCTTCCTGACTGTTTTGGTTTTGTAGCTACCATGCCGTCAATCTGGAGCCATGCTGGTCTTCTTGGCTTCTCCACACAGAAGCTGCTGGTAAGGCATTCAGCCAACGGCATTCCCTTTAATGTCGGGCTTTGGGAAGGCCCTGATGGCAAGAGCATTATTGCTGCATTAAATGCAACTAAATATGTTGGTCAGATTGTTCCGCGGCTCGACAGGGACAGCACTTGGGATGCAAGGTTGCAGGATGACATAAACAAATATGACTTATCATTCGATTACCGGTATTATGGTATTGGCGATCGGGGTGGATCACCAAGAGACGAGGATGTAAAAAATGCAGTTACCAGCATTAATAACAGCGATAGCAAGTTCAAAGTATTGCTAACCTCTTCGGATCAGATATTCAGAGATATTACACCTGAAATACATGCCAGGCTTCCCACATATTCGGGAGATCTTCTTCTTGTCGAGCACAGTGCGGGATCAATGTCTTCTCAGTCTTATATGAAGAGGGCTAACAGGAAGAATGAGGCCCTTTCCAAATCAGCAGAGCAGGCAGCTGTTATTGCCGATTGGCTGGGCGGAGCTTCTTACCCGACCGAAAAACTGAACAATTCATGGGAACTTGTTCTGGGTAGCCAGTTTCATGATATTCTCCCCGGAACCAGCATTCCGAAAGCCTACGAATATGCATGGAACGATGAATTCATAGCAATGAACGGTTTCTCAGAAGTGCTGAAGAATTCGGTCAGCGCCATATCACATGGGCTAAATACTATGGTTAAAGGGAAGGCAATTATTGTCTATAATCCCGTTGCGATTGAAAGGGAAGATATTGTTACCGCAGAGCTTTCATATCCAAAACTTCCGGTGAATGTCAAAGTATTCGATAAGAATAATAGCGAAATACCTTCTCAGGTAATATCTTCCACAGACAATAAGCTTACGGTTATTTTCCTGGCCAGGATGCCGTCGGCAGGACTATCAGTATTTGATGCTCGTGAAACCATTGAAAAACCGGCTTCTTCTTCATTATCGGTTACCAGCCAGACACTTGAGAATGATTATTTTAAAGTCAGTATTGACGCAAATGGAGATATTGCCGGCATATATGATAAGAGTGCTGCAAGAGAGGTACTGTCAAGGCCGGCATCTCTCGATTTTCAGCAGGAACGCCAACTTTCATCTTCCTGGAACATGTATTGGAACGATCGTAAAAACCCTCCGATTGATTATATGAATAAAGATGCAACAGTTAAGATTGTTGAGCAGGGGCCGGTAAGGGTTGCTTTAGCTGTGACAAGAAAAGGTCTTAATTCTGAAATAACCCAGGTTATTAGTCTTTCTGCCGGAGAGCCGGGAAAAGTGATCGAGGTTGGAAATGAGATTGACTGGCAGTCGAAGGAGGTAAGCCTGAAAGCTGCTTTTCCGACAACTGTGGTCAATGAATTAGCTACATACAGCCTTAATACGGCTGCTGTTCAAAGGACAACAAACAATGATGTCAAGTTTGAGGTGCCAGGGAGGCAATGGATCGATATAACAGACAGGTCAAACAGTTATGGTGTATCTATACTGGAGGATTGTAAATACGGTTCAGATAAGCCTGATAACAGTACTCTGAGGCTTACCCTGATGTTTGCACCCAGAGCAAATCAACGTGTTTATCAGGGTACCCAGGACTGGGGTATTAATAAAGTGAAATATGGTATTTATCCGCATGTCAGCGACTGGGTTTATGCCAAAACGCCATGGAAGGGCTATTTTCTGAATAATCCTCCTATAGCTTTCGAGACTACAAAACATGCAGGGGATTTTGGGAGGGAAGTTTCACTTATTAAATCCAACACACATCAGGTTGATGTTATGGCATTCAAAAAGGCAGAAGAGAGCAACTATTATATCGTCAGAGTCAATGAACTTTATGGGAAAGAAGCAAAAGATGTTTCAGTAAAATTCCCGGGGAAAATTATTGATGCGTATGAAGTTAATGGGCAGGAGAAAAGAATTGGCACTGCCGACTTCACAAATGGCACAATCAACTTTGATTTGACCAGATTCCTGATCAGAACCTTTGCAGTTAAGTTCGAAAATCCTCCAAAATCCTTTTCAAAACCGGATCAGGCAGTCGTTGAACTTCCATACAATGAAGATGGCATATGTTCTGACACTAAACGATCAGATGGAAATATTATAAATGGCATGGCAATTCCTGCTGAGATGATTTCACCGGAAATTGTGAGTGAGGATATCTTATTCAGGATTGGCAATAGTGCTGATGGACAAAACAATATGCTTGCAGCCAATGGTCAGAAGTTAGACTTGCCCCCAGGAGAATATAATAAGTTATATATCCTTGCGGCTGCCACCGAAGATACTCCGGGTCAGGTAAAAACCGGGAACCTGGATAACCTCATAAACTTCCAGAACTGGACCGGGTATGTCGGGCAGCATTACGGCAGAGTACTTTCCTCTGATAATCTGAATGTTGAATCCATAACCAAAGCCTTTACAAAGAGGGATAATATTGCATGGTATGCATCACACAGACATACTTCTGATAATAACGACGCTTACCAGTACAGTTATTTATTCAAATATGAAATTGCTCTTCCAAAAGGTACAAAAACAATAACTCTTCCGAAGAACAATAAAATAAAGATTTTCGCTGTTACGGTGGCTGATAATAAAAACGAAGATGTTATTCCAATTCAGTTCCTTTATGATGACTTCAGGAATGATAAGAAGATACAATTGAGAGTTAAGAAATAAGTTTTCATATTTCAAATCAGACTTGACTCTCAAGGGGGGGTATCTTCATCTGGGACTTACTTAGTTTATGATAATGGTCATAGTTATTGGAGATTATGATTTTGTAGAATTAGTTAATAATAAATTTTATAAAACTTTAAAAAGATTGCATTATGAATGGGAGTAACATTTTTATCTGACGGATTATTCTTGTTTCATTCGTTTTCGTAATAATCTGTGGATGTATGAATCGCAAAAAAGACGATTTGATCAAAGTCTTCAAATGGAACCCGAATAACGGTGGTAAGTGCCTATAAATACGTCAGGTGAACGGATTTAGAGCAACGTGAGACTTCATGCCTGGCACTATCCCGCCAAAGTGGGACAGGCTATGCCACATGAAGTCCTCTTTATTAGCGGTTAGTAACAAATTTAAATCAATTGCTTGGCAGTCTTGGTTTTGATAGATGATCTCTTGATCTTTTTTGATTTATTTTTTTTAATAAAATCACTGATGGCCTTCTCTTCTTCTTTGGTCAAAGAAGTTTGTCCCCCTATGAAATCTACATCTAATTCTACCTTCTTTGTTTTCATAATCTATATATTTGAAAAGTACCTATTAATCAATTTTAAAGCAGCTTCTGAATCAATAATCATCAGTCGTCCTCCTACATGTTCTGCTCCTAAGCTTTCAATGTAATGATCAATTAATTGTGTTTTGGAAATGAATGCAACATTACCCTCATGTCCCCTTTGGAAAGAAAGTTTGCATGCAAAAGCAACAAGATTTCCAGGTATCCCGGAATAAAGTTTTGTTTTTCCTTTATTAAACGGGACACTCTCAATAAGATGCATGAATACATGATCATATTTTACCTCAAGGCTTATTAGTCCTTGGATTATTGACTGATTATTAACGATTGTTAACTTATAAACGTCTCTCTCAGGCTGTTTGAGTTCAAGTCTCCAATCAAATTGCCAACCCTCTTTCTTAGTTATTTTTTTTAGGTCAGTCTTGGTAATTCGAGAAATATCAGTTGAAAAACTATCCCCTGAGATTACGTTTTTGATCGAATTTGTCAACTCATCAATCTCAACGTCAAATCCTATTTTATCTCTCTTTTTCACAGTACGAAGATACTAATTTTGGGATCTTTATCCAAGTAGTAGTTTTTCAGCCCTGGTGCTGTTAGCGGTAGTAATTTTCAAGCTGGTAAACTGTCTCGCAAAACGAAATTGTCTTGATACAGAGTCTCGGTTTGGCAAGACGGGTATGGCGCAGTATTTGCAAAGTAGCGTGAGGCTGGTTTTGTGCGATCGCGTTACAATGATGAAAGGTATTAGATGATTATGATTTTTAAACCTTTTGTGTCTTGTCACGGTAAGGTGGTGCAAATATTGTGACAAGCAAATTACCCCAACCCCACTGACCGTGTTAGGCACCGGAGTGTATAAATCCCGGTAGATGGGCAAGAGTTGTCCGACCAAGAAAAAGTTGTCCAGATGGCGGAGTCCCGATAGACGGCCGCGAGTTGTCCCGTCACGGTAAAGTTATCTAGGTGGAGATTCAAAAACCACCGAACCTGCCTGAAATGAGGCTTCAAATGGAACCCGAATAACGGTGGTAAGTGCCTATAAATACGTCAGGTGAACGGATTTAGAGCAACGTGAGACTTCATGCCTGGCACTATCCCGCCAAAGCGGGACAGGCTAT
>JAPLEB010000039.1 GCA_026391555.1 Bacteroidia bacterium
GGCAAAATGCTATAATGCACTGTAATACACATTGATACATTGCTTTTGTCTGACA
Organism: Bacteroidia bacterium; assembly: GCA_026391555.1. Lineage (GTDB taxonomy): Bacteria > Bacteroidota > Bacteroidia > Bacteroidales > VadinHA17 > LD21. The sequence goes on from JAPLEB010000039.1 coordinate 56, forward strand.
TTCACCTTTCAAGTAATGTTAAAGTTAAACAATAAAATGGAATTGGATTATAATATTTTATAATACCCCTCCATCTACCGGCTACCGAACTTCAATACTTAATGTCTAATACCTTTCAGTTCGATTGATAACCTCCTTTGCTACTCTCAAATCCCTTCCAGAAAGGCTTACCCTGACAGAGGCTGCACAATATCCCGGAGTGACTATAAGTACAATGTATGCATACACCTGTGCCAGGAAGAGGAATTTAGGGTGAGGCCTATGAAAAGAGGATTACGCTCCCTTCGGTCGCGTGATCCGTTTGGGGGTGCTTAACAAAGAAAAAGCCTTGCCACGCTGGCGCGTGGCTACGGGCTTTATTATTTCCATCCCTTATAAAAGCAAGCTTTTAACGGGCTGAAAATAATAAAGCCCTGCCGTTTCACGGCAAGGCTTTTTCTTTGTAGCGGAGGAAGGATTCGAACCTCCGACCTTTGGGTTATGAGCCCAACGAGCTACCACTGCTCCACCCCGCAATCTGGGTGCAAAGTTAACATTTAACTTGCAATAACCAAACTAATTAAACAATTTTTTTAATAATAATTTGTATGTTTGCTGTGAATAATATCTTTGATCTGTTGTATGTTTTTATAATTATATCAGTTTAATGTAAAGCCGATTATTATGCCAAGGGTATTCAAAGCAACAGAAATAGAAAAAGAAGAAAAAGAAGTTAAACGCGATTATCTCGACAGGCATATGCCACATGTTTTTTGTCCCGATAATGTCAAAAGGGGAGAGAAATTTGAGGTTAAGGTGATGCTTGGAGAGGAATATCCCCATCCCGATGAGCATGACCATTTCATCAGCGTTATACAACTTTGGAACCGGGAAACATTGATTGCTGAAGCCCGCTATTCCTCAGGAGCTTATGGCAATTTACCATCACATTTTGAAATCGATTTCTATATTGTTGCTCCTGAAGTATCAATGAACCTCTCTGCAATGGCTATATGTACAAAACATGGACTGTGGCAGAGCGAGGATAAATTGGTTAAAGTATTGTAACGGGGTAATATTTTCCTTTTTGCTTCCGTTAATTGAATTGATGATGCAGGATTATTATCTTTGCGGGCCTGTTATTAATTAAAGAATGGCTAAAAACGATAAGAAAAAACGCAACTGGCGCGATAAATACAGGGTTACTGTAATAAACGATACTACTTTTGAGGAGGTCTGGAAAGTTAGACTAACACAATATAACGCTTTCCTCCTGATTACATTTCTTTTTATTTTTATTACCGGCGCCACAACTTCGCTTATTGCTTTCACAAACCTTAGGGAATTTATCCCTGGTTATCCCGATGTTACAATGCGCCGTAATATACTGATGAGCGCTATACACCTTGATTCCCTCGATCGTGAACTGGCTTTAAGGGATAAATACTTTGCCAATCTGAATGCAATAATATCAGGTAATCAACCTGTTGAAATATATGCACTACAAGATACTACAAAGAATTATAAAGCTATAAACTTCAATACCTCACCGGAAGATTCTGCATTAAGAGCCCGGGTTGAAAATGAAGAACGGTATAATCTTACACTTGGCCCTTCATCATCCGAGTCCGTTTCAAGTCTCGCGGGTATGCATTTCTTCCCTCCCGTAAAAGGAATTATCTCAGGAAGGTATGATGTCAGAATAAAACATTTTGGAACAGACATTGTTACTAAACCTAAAGCTTTTGTCTCCTCTGCTCTTGATGGAACTGTTATCTTCACCGGATGGACCATGGAAACAGGATTTGTTATTGAAGTTCAACATCCGAATAATATCGTTTCTGTTTATAAACATAACGCGAGTCTCCTGAAAGAAACAGGAGATATGGTTCGTGCAGGTGAAACCATTTCTGTTGTTGGTGACTCCGGTGAACTATATACTTCAGGCCCTCATCTTCATTTTGAGATTTGGTACAAAGGGAGCCCCCTTGACCCTGAAAAACATATTTTATTCTAATAATCAGGATGCCGGGGATGCCAGAAAGAATTGCATTGTTGGGATCAACTGGGTCGATTGGCACTCAGGCGCTGGACATCATTTCCCGGTTTCCGGGAAAGTTCGTTGTTGAGGTTTTGGTTGCCGGAAATAATATTGATCTTCTGACACAGCAGGCACGGCGCTTCCAACCTGATACAGTGGTTATCGGGAATGTTGACCATTATCAGCAACTTAAAGAAAATCTTCGGGATACAAGTGTAAAAGTATATGCAGGTAAAGAAGCTATTGAACAGGTTGTAACCTCATCTACTGTTGATGTTGTCATCGCTTCGATTGTCGGGTATTCCGGATTGAGACCCACGATAGCTGCAATAAAAGCCGGTAAAAAAATCGCTCTGGCTAACAAAGAAACTCTTGTTGTGGCAGGTGAAATAATTGGCAGACTGGTAAGAGAATCGGGAAGCCGGATTATCCCTGTAGACTCAGAACATTCGGCTATCTTTCAATGCCTTGTAGGTGAGGAAGGAAATCCTATCGAAAAAATTACTCTTACAGCTTCCGGTGGGCCATTCCTGAATTGGTCAGAAGAGATGCTGAAAAATGTTATGCCGGGAGAAGCCTTAAAGCACCCAAACTGGGATATGGGCAGTAAAGTCACCATCGATTCAGCCTCACTCATGAACAAAGGGCTTGAGGTCATTGAAGCAAAATGGCTCTTTGACCTTACTCCTGACCAGATTTCCGTGATCATTCATCCCCAATCAGTCATTCATTCATTTGTCCATTTCACAGATGGATCAGTAAAAGCTCAATTGGGAGTCCCCGACATGAGGATTCCGATTCTGTATGCTCTTACCTATCCTTGCCGGCTGCATTCCGACCTTCTTCGCCTCGAATTGAATGACTATAAAACTCTTACATTTAGTGATCCGGATATGAAAAAATTCCGGAACCTTTCCCTTGCCTATGATGCACTAAAGAAGGGTGGGAACATGCCCTGTATTTTGAATGCAGCTAATGAAATGGCTGTTAGTGCATTTCTTTCTGAAAAAATTGACTTTATGCAAATGCCTGACGTTGTGGAATATACAATGGAAAGTAGTTTGTATTCTCCTTCTCCTGATTTGGATTCCCTGGAAGTTACTGATTGTAACGCAAGGGAGACAGCTATCAACTTTATTAATAAATTTCATAAAAAAAGATGACAATACTTATTAAAATCCTGCAGTTTGTAATGAGCCTTTCAATTCTTGTAATAATACATGAATTGGGACATTTTACATTGGCTAAATTGTTCAAAACAAGAGTCGAAAAGTTTTACCTTTTCTTCGATCCATGGTTTGCACTTTTTAAATATAAGAAGGGTGAAACAGAATATGGTATCGGCTGGCTGCCTCTTGGCGGCTATGTCAAGATTTCAGGAATGATCGATGAATCAATGGACAAGGAACAAATGAAACAACCTCCCCAGCCACACGAGTTCAGATCAAAGACATCGTGGCAACGTCTTTTGATAATGACAGGAGGTGTGATCTTCAATTTCATTTCCGCGATGCTGATATATGTTTTTGTTTTATATACCTGGGGCGAAACATATCTGCCTACTGCAAATGTTAAATATGGTATTGTGACCGATTCAGTAGGATATGAAATAGGCCTCAGAAACGGTGACAAGATTCTTACTGTCGACAATCAATATGTAGATAACTTTGTACAGATCACACCCGATATTGTATTGAATAACCGCAAAACTATCCAGGTTGAACGTGATGAACAGGTCATAAATATTGAAATTCCCAAAGAGTATATTCCTAAAATACTTAAGGGGAAAGGTCAGATTAACTGTCGCATTCCTTTCTATCCTCTGGTAATAAAAGCATTTGAGAAGGAATCTCCCGCCAGAACTGCAGGTGTACTGCCCGCTGATGAACTGGTTGGCATTGATAGCATACATTTTACATATTCTGATGAGTTTCAGAAGTACTTGCTGGAAAACAAATCCAGGCCGGTAGTGTTGAATTTATTACGTAATAGTAAAACAGAGAATATTACTGTTACTCCTACTGCTGCAGGATTACTTGGAATTAGCTATCCAGGGAGATCTCTTGATCAGATATTTGAGCTGAAGACAATAAGGTATGGATTCTTTAAGTCAATTCCAGCCGGTATTGATAAAGGATTCAAGACGATAGGCGATTATCTCAAGCAATTCAAACTGCTTTTTTCAAAACACACAAAAGCATATGAATCACTTGGGGGCTTTATAACAATTGGTAATATTTTCCCCGGTGTATGGGACTGGCAGTCGTTCTGGACACTGACAGCATTCCTCTCAATAATACTTGCAGTGATGAATATACTCCCAATACCTGCTCTTGATGGCGGACATGTGATGTTTCTGTTATTTGAGGTAATAACTGGGAGAAAGCCAAGTGATAAGTTCCTTGAATATGCCCAATATGCAGGAATGATTTTACTATTGTCACTTCTTATTTTTGCTAACGGGAATGATATCCTGAGGCTGATCAGAAAATAGATTTATTTTGAATCCGGCTTGTATATAATTAAAGTATTTATAACTTTGCTCAAATTCTAATACTAAAAGAGATGGGAAATTTTGGAGCTACAGAGATTTTATTGATTCTACTTGTTGTGGTACTTCTTTTCGGTGGTAGAAAGATTCCTGAACTTATGAAAGGGATCGGTCAGGGGATGAAAGAATTTAAGAAGGCATCAAAATATGATCCAGCGACTGACGATAATAAAGAAGTTGCAAACAAGGACAAGTTTTAATTCTACAATATTCACAGGAAACCTGCATTTCAATGTGGGTTTTCTTGTTTAAGAACCCACCCTTCTGAGGTGGCAGGGGGGTAAATATTCAGAGATTTGTTGGCGCCTTCACTGATTCATATTTCTGATTTCTTCTGCCCGGAGTAAATCCCGCTTCTTTTATTATCGATTGCATCTCATTGGCATTAAAACGGTTGGTCGCCCCCGCGGCACTAACAACATTTTCTTCAATCATTATTGATCCAAGGTCATTAGCTCCGGAATGAAGCGACAACATTCCAATCTCCTTGCCAACAGTAAGTATAGAGGCTTGTATATTTCTGATGTTATTCAATATGATACGACTTATTGCAATCATACGGATATAGTCAGGTCCGCTGTAGCTGCTTTTGATTCCATGTTTCTGTAACAGGACGGTTCCTTCATCCTGAAATGGCCAGGGAATAAAAGTGATAAATCCAAAATGGTTTTCCGGTTTGTTATCCTGAAGATCTCTCAGCCGGATAAGATGTTCAATCCTCTCCCGGGTTGTTTCTATATGACCATACATCATGGTGGCAGAAGTAGGCAGATTGATTTTGTGGGCTTCACTCATAACTTCAAGCCATTCTCCGGAGGTAGCTTTGGCTGGAGAAATAATTCTTCTTACACGGTCAGAAAGAATCTCTGCCCCTGCACCGGGAAGGCTGTCAAGCCCTGCCTCAATCAGTTGTGAAAGAACATCCAAATAGGATAGCCGCTCTTTTTTTGCAAGAAAAACAATCTCCGGGGGACCAAGAGCATGCAACTTAATTGAAGGGTATAATTTCTTCAGATTTCTGAAAAGATCAATATAGAAGCCAATACCAAGATCCGGATTCATCCCTCCCTGTATAAGAAGCTGATCACCTCCAAGTGAATACAATTCATCAATTTTGCTTATGTAGTCTTCTGTTGATGTGATATATGCATCAGGTGATCCTTTTTTCCTGCAAAAGTTACAAAAGGAACACTGCGAAAAACAGATATTGGTAAGGTTAACGTTCCTGTCGATCATCCATCCTGCAATATTCCCCGGATTATGTAATTGCCTGAGTATATTGGCAACAAACATAAGCTCCCCGACAGGAGCCTGTGTATAAAGTGCAACTCCCTCTTCCGTATTCAGTGGAATAAGCCCGAGAGCTTTATCATATAATTGTTCTAAAATCACAGGTATAAACAAATTATCGTAATCCTTGTTAATATTAAAGTGCCTTTGGGGTTGTGAGAATTAATCATAGCAAAGGTAACGCTTTGGAAACGAAACAATCAATATTTTAATTAACTTTACATCTTCTAAACCGCCGGTATAATAATATGAAACCTGAAATTCTAAAAATATCACAAATATCAGCTGAGCAATCTGTTTTATGTATTCTTGGAAGTGACCATATCCCCGAAAGGTTAACACTCAGTGAGTCAGAAAAGGAGTTTGCTCAAAAACAGTTAAATGCTAAGGAAGAATACATTTTCATTAATTCTTATCATAAATGTACCTACCTGGTCAGATTAAAGGAAGAAATTAGCAATTTTAAAATCAGGGAAGAGCTTCGAAAAACCTCTTATAATTTAAGAAAACTGATAAAAGGGAACAACCATTCCGAACTGGTAATTACCTCTGATAATGCTTACAAGGGAGCCATTGAGGATTTTGCTGAAGGACTTCTCCTTAGTTTTTATTCGTTCAAAAAATACAAGACAAAAGAAGAAAATGGTGAGAAAAAAAATTATCCCATGAAACTTCTCCTGCATGGTGATATAGATGATTCAGATATTAAATGGCTTGTTGATCTGACCGATGCAGTCTATATTACCCGCGATCTGATTAATGAACCCGTTAACCATTTGAATGCAACAACTTTGGCAGGGGAAATCAGAAAAATCGGAGATTCTGCCGGATTTTCTGTTGAGGTGTTAACTAAAGGTAAAATTGAAGCACTTAAAATGGGCGGTCTGCTGGCTGTTAATAAAGGAAGTGTTGATCCTCCGGTGTTTTGTATTCTTGAATGGAAACCTTCAAAATGTCTTAATGAGAAACCTATTGTCCTGGTTGGAAAGGGAGTTGTTTATGATACCGGTGGTCTGAATATTAAAACCGGTGATTTCATGAGTGGTATGAATGGAGATATGTCAGGTGCTGCAACAGTTACCGGTGTCTTGTATACGGTAGCCAAAGCAGGTTTACCACTTCATATTGTAGGATTGGTTCCATCAACCGATAACCGTCCGGGTGGAAATGCCTATACTCAGGGCGACATCATCACGATGCATAATAAAATGACTGTGGAAGTTGGTAACACCGACGCTGAAGGAAGGCTTATCCTCGCCGATGCTATTAGCTATGCTTCAAAATATTCACCTGAACTTATTATCGATATTGCAACTCTTACAGGTTCGGCAGCAATGACCTTTGGAAATCAGGCTATTGCTGTGATGTCTACTGCTGACAAAAAATATATTACCCTCCTTGAAGAATGTGGTAACGATGTATATGAAAGAATTGCAGAATTACCTTTATGGGATGAATATGGAGAGCTGCTGAAGTCTGATATTGCTGATATTAAAAATATTGGCGGACGTGAGGCAGGCGCTATAACTGCCGGTAAATTTCTTGAACGGTTTGCAGAATTCCCTCTGATACACATGGATATCGCCGGAACTGAGATGCTGAAGAAAGATGATTTTTACAGAATTAAGAACGGCTGCGGGTCAGGTTTAAGGCTGCTCTCAACATTATTAAAAAGAGTTGCAGCTACCTATTCAGAAAAGAAATAAAAATATATGGAAAAGAAAACAATAATAGCCGGTATCTCGCATGGAGATATTAATGGTATCGGATATGAGGTTATAATCAAGGCTCTTTCTGATCCGATGATTAATGATATTTGTACACCAGTTGTTTATGGTTCCCCCAAAGTGGCAGCTTATCATCGTAAAGCATTGAATATTAATAATTTCAATTTTAACAATATCAGGTCAGCCGAAGAAGCTCATGCCAAACAGGCAAACATGATCAATTGTCTTGATGATAATATTCGGGTTGAACTTGGTAAGTCAACACCCCAGGGTGGAGAGGCAGCGCTTATTTCTCTCGAAAAAGCTGTTGAAGATCTTATTAGCGGTAAAATTGATGTTCTTATTACTGCGCCTATCGATAAACATAATGTTCAATCAGAGAATTTTCATTTTAATGGGCATACGGAGTACCTGAAATCAAAAGCCGGCACTGACAACGTCCTGATGTTTATGATCGGGGAGAGCATGAGAATTGGTTTTGCAACCGGGCATGTTCCGCTTAGCAAAGTTCCGGAACTGATAACTGTGGAATCGCTTTTAAGTAAAATCAGACTGATGAATCAATCACTCATCCTTGACTTTGGAATTCGTAAACCGAGCATTGCAATACTTGGACTTAATCCTCACGCAGGCGATAACTCATTATTGGGAACCGAAGAGACAGATTTTATTATTCCTGCAATTCAACAAGGACAGAAAGAAGGGATACTTACCTTTGGACCCTACCCGGCTGACGGATTTTTCGGAGCCGGCTCATTTAAAAAATTCGATGGTATACTTTCAATGTACCACGACCAGGGGCTTCCTCCATTTAAAGCATTATCGTTTGATTCCGGAGTTAACTTCACTGCAGGATTGCCTTTTATAAGGACATCCCCGGTTCATGGAACTGCTTTTGCAATTGCCGGGAAAGGTGAAGCCTCAGAAAATTCATTCCGTCAGGCAATTTATCTTGCCTGCGACATTTTTCGAAACAGGCAGATTTATGCCGAAATATCCCGGAATCCGTTGAAGCATCAGGATATCGAAATTCATAGTGAACGAATTGATGAACTTCCTCCAGATATATTTAATGCTGAACAATAATTATGATAGATTATATTAAAGGAACCATTACCCGGATCACTCCGACATTCCTTACCCTTGAAACCGGGGGAATAGGCTATTTTATTAATATATCAGTCACGACATTTTCGAAACTTGAAGGCAAAAACGAATATAAGGTACTGGTGCATGAGGTCATCAGGGAGGACAGCCACCAGCTTTTCGGATTTGCTGATAGTTTGGAAAGGGATATTTTCAGATTGCTGATTTCTGTTACAGGCGTGGGTGCAAATACTGCAAGAATGATGCTTTCTTCACTTGCCCCGGGCGAAATTGAAAAGGCAATTATAGGATCCGATGTAAATATTCTGAAGAGCGTTAAGGGGATTGGATTAAAAACAGCCCAAAGGATTATTGTTGACCTGAAAGACAAACTAGACAAACAGGCAGGGAGTGGTGAAATATTTGCCTTTGCAGACAATACAAGGAGGGAAGAAGCGTTATCTGCATTAGTGATGCTTGGGTTTGCCAAAAGCACTGTCTCAAAAGTCCTTGATAAAATAGTCAGAGAAGAAAAAAACCTGACAGTTGAGGATATGATTAAGAGAGCGCTTAAAAACTTGTAATTCTGAATATACGCCGGATTGGGATCAGGGATATCATATAAAAATATTCTGGCATTTTCGTATCTTGTACTATTTGCTTCTTTTCTCTTAAGGCCCACAGAAGCAAATAGTCAGATTGCTTTGAAAGCAAATGGGGCAGCAGATACAACCGGCAGAACTGTTTTAAAATTAAAGGATAATTCCGGAATTCCCTGGGAATCGAAACAGAAGGCTCCGCTTTTCCTCGATAATCCATCAAATATAAAATCATCAGTAATTTATAACCCGGATAAGAACGAATACATTCTTTATCAGAAAATAGGTGCTTTCGATTATCGCGCACCTGTCCATTTGAGTCCTGAAGAATTCCGGAAATATGAGTATAGCAGAGCAATGCGCGATTACTGGCAATCGCGCATCTCCGGAGAGGAATCAGGTTTCAGGTCAACACTAATCCCTCAGATCGAAATCGGTGGCGCTGCATTCGATAAGATATTCGGCAGCAACACGATAAATATTATCCCGCAGGGGTCGGCTGAGCTGATCTTTGGGATTAATATTTCACGGACTGAAAACCCCACACTTTCAGAAAAACTCAGAACGATACCAACTTTCGATTTCAAGGAAAAAATTCAGATGAATGTCACTGGTACAATTGGTGACAAAATGCAGCTGGGTGTCAACTATAACACCGACGCCATGTTTGAATTTGAGAACAGGACTAAACTACAATATGCAGGTAAGGAAGATGAAATACTGAAAAAAATTGAGGCTGGCGATGTTACACTTCCACTTACCGGGTCTCTGATCACCGGAAGTTATAGTCTTTTCGGACTTAAGACAGAAATGCAATTCGGGAAGCTTACCATTACAACAGTGCTTTCGCAGCAAAAGGGACAATCATCAGTAATTGATGTTAAGGGAGGCGCTCAATTAACAGATTTTGATATGTATGCCGATGAATATGAAGCAAACCGGCATTTCTTTCTTTCACAATATTTCAGGGATACTTATGATGCGGCATTGAAGAACCTTCCGGTCGTTAGTTCAGGAATTAGCATTGAGCGTATCGAAGTCTGGGTCACAAATAAATCAAGCCGTTTTGAGGAAGCCAGCAACAGGAATATAGTTGCTTTTATGGATCTTGCTGAAAACGAAAACCATATTTTCAATACAATACCGGCATTTCAACAATCCCCGGGCACAATGATATATCCTGACAATAATACTAATAAATTGTATGAGCAGCTTACTACCGGATATGAATTGATACGGGATGTTGACCAGGTTACCAATGTTTTTGACCCTTTATATCCCGGATTTCAAATAGGGCGGGATTTTGAAAAGATTGAGAACGCCAGAAAATTAAATGAAAGAGAATATGATTTCAACAGACAGTTAGGGTATATTTCGTTGAACACAGCCCTGAATACAGATGAGGTTCTGGCTGTTGCCTATGAATATACTCTTGGAGGTCAGGTATATAAAGTAGGAGAATTTTCAACCGACGGAATCAGCGCACCTCAAGCCCTGATACTTAAACTTCTTAAGGGTACTACATTAAGCCCAAAGCTGCCTACATGGAACCTGATGATGAAGAACATATATTCTCTTGGTTCCGGGAAACTGGAAGAAAAAGACTTTGAATTGAACATTCTTTACCAGGACGATAACACAGGTAATTCAATCAACTACCTTCCTGAAGGGAAACTTGCAGACCAGATACTCCTTCAGGTTCTGGGGCTCGATAATCTTAATTCCCAGCTTGACAGGGAACCAGATGGCTTCTTTGATTTCATTGATGGTGTTACTGTAATGATCGACAGGGGGAAAATTATTTTTCCTGTTATTGAACCATTTGGGAGCTATCTTAATAAGAAGATTGTTGATCCAAAATTAGTAAGCAAATATGTCTTTCAGGAGCTTTATGATTCAACCCAGACGGTTGCCCGGCAGATGGCTGAAAAAAACAAATTCATACTGCAAGGACAGTACTCATCTGAGTCAGGTTCTGAGATAAGGCTTAATGCAACGAGTATACCGCAAGGTGGGGTTAAGGTTACTGCAGGTGGAGTTCCTCTGACTGAAAACACTGATTATACCGTAGATTATAATATGGGTGTGGTGCGAATTATTAACAGTGCTCTTATTGAATCACAAACACCGATTCAGGTTTCACTTGAAAGCAATCAGTTTTTCGGATTCCAGACAAAAACACTTGTTGGCACACATCTCGATTACAGAGCTTCAGATAACTTCAATATAGGTGGAACAATTCTTCACCTTACAGAAAGGCCATATACACAGAAAGTCAACTTTGGAGAAGAACCTATTTCAAATACAATCTGGGGATTAAATACTTCTTATAAGACTGAATCGCAATTACTCACAAAAATTATTGATAAAATACCCCTTCTCGACACAAAAGCTCCTTCAGCATTTTCCTTTTTTGGTGAGTTTGCTAACCTGATCCCGGGTCATTCAAAAGCAATATCAAATGCAGGGAATTCATATATCGATGATTTTGAAGCCAGTGAAATACCCCTCGACCTTAAATCATTTAATGCATGGACGATTGCCAGTATTCCGCAGGGACAGGATCTGCTTTTCCCCGAAGCCAGGTTTAATAACAATCTTGTGAGCGGATTTAACAGGGCTAAATTAGCCTGGTATGTAATAGACCCTCTTTTTTTACGTAACGGATCATCAACCCCTGATTATATTAAGCAACATCCTGAAGAACAATCGAGCCATTTTGTAAGAGAGATATACGAAAATGAAATTTTCCCATATAAAGAAAGCCCCAGCGGAATACCTACTAATATAACCGTTTTAAACCTTGCATATTATCCTGGTGAAAAAGGGTCTTATAACTACGATACTGACGCTGGCTTGTACTCTGAAGGGATGAACACAAACGGGAAGCTTAATGATCCGAAATCGAGATGGGGCGGTATAATGAGAGAAGTACTGACCAGTGATTTCGAAACTGCTAATATTCAATATGTTAAATTCTGGGTGATGGATCCCTTTGTTGAAAATGCCGGTGGTGATGGTGGCGATCTGTATATTAACTTAGGGAATATTTCTGAAGATATTTTGCGCGATTCAAGAAAAAGCTTTGAAAACGGGTTACCCGGTTCTTCTGTTCTCAAAAATATTGATACTACAGCATGGGGAAGAGTACCCAATGTTCAGGCTGTTGTCCATGCCTTCGATAATGAACTTGAATCGAGGTTGTACCAGGATGTAGGCCTCGATGGCCTCAGGAACCAGGATGAACAGTCCTTTTTTGCGGATTATATTCAGAAGGCATTGCTTATCACAAGCCCTGAAACCCAAAAAGAGATTTTAGACGACCCGTCAGGCGATGATTTTCATTATTTCAGGGGATCAGATTATGATATCCGGCAATTAGGGATACTCGACAGGTATAAAAAATATAATGGACAGGAGGGCAACTCTCCAACTTCGGAAATGTCGAAAGAATCTTATCCGACATCAGGTTCTACTTTGCCTGACATGGAAGATATAAACCGCGATAATACATTAAGTGAAACGGAGAGTTATTATCAGTATAAAGTCAGCATGAGGCCTGAAGATCTCAAAGTCGGATCAAATTATATTGTTGATGAAATTGAGTATACATACAGAAAGCCGACAGGTGATTCTAAAGTGAAATGGTATCAATTTAAAATTCCCATAACGGATTATCAGAAAGTTGTTGGACCTATAAAAGACTTTAAATCAATACGTTTTATGCGGCTGTTTCTTCGGGATTTCAGCGAACCTGTTATTATGCGATTCGCGAAACTTGATCTTGTAAGAGCTGAATGGAGGAAATACAATATTTCATTTATGGAAGGTGGCGAAAGGGTTACAGTGCCTGAGGCCACCGATGGGACATTTGAAATAAGTTCGGTTAGTATTGAGGAAAATTCGGGGAAAGAACCAGTCAATTATGTTTTACCACCCGGATTTGACAGGATTACTGATCCTCAGAATCCCCAATTGAGGCAGCTTAATGAACAGGCTATGGTTCTTAAGGTTCAGAATCTTGAAGACGGGGATGCCCGTGCTGCTTTCAGAAATGTGGATCTCGATATAAGACAATACCGCAGACTGAGAATGGAGGTTCATGCTGAAGCCATGATTGGACAGCCCTTACAGAATGATGAACTGACAGCATTTATAAGGATCGGATCGGATTACAAGGGAAATTTTTATGAGTACGAGATTCCTTTAAAACTAACACTGCCAGGCCGGTATGATAATAAACTGGATAAGGCCAGGGAAGAGGTGTGGCCTGTTGAGAATACCTTTGATATAGATCTGTCTGTTTTACAGGATGCCAAGCAGGAACGCAACAGGCAAATGCAGGAACCCGGATCATCATTAAGTGTTTCCGATGTCTTTGTTTATCCGCATGGAGGTGCCAGGGTTTCAGTTTCCGGTAACCCTAATCTGAGTAATGTGAGAGTCATCATGATAGGGGTGAGGAATCCTATAAAAACCAGAAACCAGGTTGCAGATGATGGGAACCCCAAATATGGCGAAGTGTGGATCAATGAACTGCGCCTCAGCGATTTTATCGAAAACGGAGGGTGGGCCGCCAATGCGCATTTACAGGCTCGTCTTGCCGATCTGGGTACAGTTGATATGGTCGGGCAGACCAGCACTCCGGGGTGGGGGAGCATCGAGAAAAAGGTAAATGAACGGAGCAAGGAACAGATCATGAAGTATGATATTTCATCGAGCGTGGAGCTGGGAAAATTTTTCCCTGAAAAAATTGGTGTGAGGTTCCCTGTATATGTTGGCTATTCAGAAACAAGGATCAAACCGCAATATAATCCCCTCGATCCCGATATCGCTTTAAAGGATGCCCTCGATGCAGCTATAAATCAAACTGTCAGAGATTCCATAAGGGCTATTTCGGAAGATTTTGCAAGGAGGAAGACAATCACAGTAAGCAATGCAGGTATAACAAAAAGGGGAGAAAAACCTCATGCATGGGACCTTGCAAACATTAGTTTGAACTACACTTATAACGAAATTTACAGCAGTAATACCAAAACTGAAATAAATCTTGAAAAGAATTACCGGGGAGGTATTAATTATAATTTCGAAGCACAACCAGCTAATGTAATGCCCTTTAAAAATGTGAGATTTTTAAATTCCCCGGTTTTAAGGCTTATTAAGGATTTTAATTTTTACATTTTTCCAAAAAGCTTATCATTCCGGACCGATTTGAATCGATTCTATAATGAAATAAAAACAAGGAATATAAACAACCCTTACCTGAAGGTTAACCCTTCTTTCAGAAAAGATTTTGAATGGAGCAGGATTTATGATTTCAAATATGATGTTACCCGGCAGTTAAAATTCGATTTTACGGCTACGAACCTTGCACGGATTGATGAACCTTTTGGTGGTGTTGACAAAAAGAGGTATAGCGACATTTATGAGAACTGGCGCGATTCGGTAATGGTTAATCTGAGGAATTTCGGCAGAACAACTACCTATAATCATGTTATTAGTGCTACTTATACAATTCCCGTGAATAAGCTTCCTCTGCTTTCGTGGGTAAATGCTAATGCCCGGTATGGTTCGGATTATACATGGCTTGCAGGTCCTCTTTTCCCCGACAGCATGAATATCAACCTGGGGAACTCAATAAAAAATCATAATGAGCTGACATTGACTGCAATGGCTAACATGTCAACACTATACGATAAATCGAAATTTCTTAAAAAAATAGAAAATAATACGCGACCCGATGCCGCTAAGAGAATGAAGGGTGAATTAATAACCGTTACTTATGCGAAGGATAATGTAAACCTCAAAGCGAACTCTGTTAAGGCAATTTATCATAATCTTAATACAAAGGATGTAAAAGTTAAGATAGTTGGTAAGAATGGAGTAGAAGTTAAAGGAAAAATGGAAGTTGTCAATGAGAACAGGGTTAATTTCACAGCGGCAGAACAGGCTGATAGTACCCGGGTGTCAGTTGAAGGGATGGTTAAGAAAAACCGTAATCCGCTTATCGTTACAGGAGAATATCTGGTAAGAGCGATAATGGGAGTAAGGTCCGTAAGTTTGACTTATACATCTGCCCAGGGTCAATTCCTTCCGGGATATACCCCTGAAACAAAATACCTGGGGATGTCAAACTTTAATGATATCCTTGCCCCCGGCTGGCCATTTATTCTTGGATACAGTGATAAAAACTTTTTTGATAAAGCTGTAACAAATGGATGGCTTTCAAAAGATTCTTTGCTTAATACCCCGGCATTGTACAATAATAAGCTCGACCTGTCATTACGAAGTCTTATTGAACCCTTTCCTGGTTTGAGGATTGATGTCAATGCCGACAGAAGATTTTTACAAGACGTGAGTTCTTATTATGTTGCAGATTATAATGGAAACTTTCCCGATAGTACCCGCAATCGTATTATATCGGGAAACTTCTCCATATCAGTTATTTCGTGGGGTACTGCTTTCGAAAAGATTTCAAAGAATAATGATTATGTATCTCCAACATTTGAAGCTTTTAAGGATAACTCCATTATTATATCGGAAAGGAGAGCCGCGGAAAGACAGAAGATTGATCCGGGTTATGACCCTGATATTGATCCATTAACCGGTAACCCCATTGAAGGGCCATTTAAAAGCGGGTATGGGAATACCTCAAGAGAAGTTTTGATACCGGCATTCATTGCTGCATATACAAAATCAAATCCCAGAAAAGTGGGACTTGAAACATTCCCCTCAGCTTTAAGAATGATGCCAAACTGGAGAATAAATTTTGATGGATTGTCGAAGTTCGAGTTTGTTCAAAGAACATTCAGATCGGTAAGCATAACGCATCAGTACAGAAGCATATATCAGATCGGTTCATATACCACAAACATGAGCTATGAGGTCGATGGCAGCGGCATAAACAGTATCAGGGACCTTCAGAACAATTATATTCAGCAATATGAAATTAATGTTGTGACGATCAGCGAACAATTCAGTCCTCTGATAAATGTGGACATGAACTGGAAAAACAGCCTAACAACAAGGTTTGAATGGAAAAAGTCGCGGACGATTTCCCTTAATCTGACCAGTAATCAGATTGCTGATGCACGAATAAATGAATTAATTATCGGTGCGGGCTACCGGTTTGATGATGTACAGATAATTCTCAGAACAGGTGGCGGACAGAGGGCTCTGAAAAGCGATCTGAATCTGCGACTCGATCTTTCGTTTCGCGATAATAAAACACTTGCCAGGAAGTTGGTCGAGAATGTTAATCAACCGGTAGTAGGACAGAAGCTATTTACTATAGGTACAAGTGCTGATTATGTTCTCAGCGACAGGTTTAATCTTCATATCTTCGCCGATCATAGTATGAATAATCCGTTCGTTGCAAATACTTTTCCAACATCGAACACTAACTTCGGTTTCAGTCTTAAGTTCACACTTATTCAATAGATGAAAGTTCTGTCTTTGCAATTCAAAAAAAGACATCTATCACCTTGAATAAATAAAAAAAATCTCTATTTTTAGCATTCTTAAAAGAAGGCAGAAATGAATTTTATTAATTTTCTTAAACCATCTCAGAAATGAACGTTCCGGTAAATTTATTGTACACCAAAGACCATGAGTGGCTTCGCGTTGAAGGAAACTTGGGTTATGTCGGCATTACTGATTTTGCACAAGGTGAGTTAGGTGATATTGTTTTCCTGGAAATTGAAACCATCGGTGAGACACTCAATAAAGAAGATGTATTTGGTACTATCGAAGCAGTAAAAACAGTATCAGATATGTTTATGCCTGTTAGCGGAGTGATACTTGAAGTTAATCCTGAACTTGAAGTGAAACCAGATGTTGTAAATAAAGATCCTTATGGCAAGGGATGGATGGTGAAGGTCAGGATCAGCAATCTTTCTGAAGTCAACGACCTTCTTACAGCTGAAAAGTATACAGCTCTGTTATAGTGTCTTTTTAACTTCAAATTCCTGGTAACCTTCAACAACATCACCAACTTTTATGTCGTTGAAATTATGGATGTTAAGTCCACATTCATATCCTCCTACAACTTCTTTCACATCATCCTTAAAGCGTTTGAGTGATCCAAGTTCCCCGGTATAAATTACAATACCATCGCGAATGATCCTGACCCTGGTATTCCTTGTAATTTTTCCCTCTTTAACATAACAACCTGCTACTGTTCCGACTTTTGTGACTTTAAATATTTCACGTATTTCAAGTGTAGCTATAATCTCCTCTTTAACTTCCGGCATGAGCATTCCTTCCATTGCTGATCTTATTTCCTCAATGGCATTGTAGATGATGGAATAGAGGCGTATATCAATCTCTTCTTTTTCAGCAAGTTTACGTGCACTTAAAGAGGGCCGTACCTGGAACCCGACTATAATAGCGTTCGATGCTGCTGCAAGGAGAATATCCGATTCAGATATCTGTCCAACAGCTTTATGAATGATGTTAAGCTGAATCTCAGGAGCTGAGAGTTTTATGAGGGAGTCGCTTAATGCTTCTACGGAACCGTCAACATCGCCTTTTACAATAATGTTAAGTTCCTGGAAATTACCGATAGCGATTCTTCGTCCTATTTCATCAAGAGTAATATGTTTCTGAGTACGAAGACCCTGTTCCCTTTGAAGTTGAGCTCTTTTTGTTGCAATATCTTTTGCCTCACGGTCGCTCTCCATCACGTTAAATTTATCACCTGCTTGCGGAGCGCCGTTTAATCCCAATATAAGGGTAGGAGTAGCAGGACCAACCACTTCAACCTTGTGTCCTCTTTCGTTGTACATTGCTTTTATATGTCCAAAGCAGCTGCCAGCCAGCATAATATCACCAATTCTGAGTGTTCCGGCTTTAACCAGTACAGTAGCTGTAAATCCCCTTCCTTTATCAAGAGATGATTCAATAACTGTTCCAATAGCTGGTTTGTCGGGATTTGCTTTAAGATCAAGCATCTCAGCTTCAAGAAGGATCTTATCGAGAAGAAGATCAATATTGAGTCCGCTCTTGGCCGATATCTCCTGCGACTGATACTTGCCTCCCCAGTCTTCAACCAGGTAGTTCATTGTTGCCAAAGCCTCTTTTATCTTATCGGGATTTGAAGTCGGCTTATCAATTTTGTTGATAGCGAATATTATTGGAACTCCGGCCGCGGAAGCATGATTGATAGCTTCGATAGTTTGGGGCATTACTCCATCGTCTGCCGCAACAACAATAATTGCAATATCAGTGATTTGTGCACCCCTGGCACGCATAGCCGTAAATGCCTCATGTCCAGGGGTATCGAGGAATGTTATCTGACGACCGTCTTCAAGGATAACGCCATACGCACCGATATGCTGAGTAATACCTCCTGCTTCACCGGCAATCACATTGGTATTCCGGATATAGTCAAGCAACTTTGTTTTACCATGGTCAACATGCCCCATCACGGTAACGATCGGGGGCCTTGGCTTAAGATCTTCCTCTTTATCTTCCACTTCCCTTACAGCTTCCTGTAATTCCGCACTGACAAATTCCACCTTGAAACCAAATTCATCAGCAAGAAGGGCCATTGTTTCAGCATCGAGACGCTGGTTGATAGAGACAAAAAGCCCAAGATTCATACATGTGGAAATGATATCAGTAACCGGGATATTCATCATCGATGCCAGTTCATTAACTGACACGAATTCCGTTACTTTAAGAATATTCTTATCCTGTTCTATCTTATCAACTACCTCTTGATGTTTTTGACTTATAGCCTCTCTTTTATCTCTTCTGTACCTTGAACCCTTTGATTTACCTTTTGTTGTGAGTTTGGCAAGCGTCTCTTTTATCTGCTTCTGAACCTCATCATCATTTACTTCAGCCCTCACGGGTCTTTTTTTAACAACCTTTTTAGCGCCTGGCTTATCTTTTTTATCAGAAGGTATAGGTTTGACGACAGGTGTTCCCTCTTTTTCTTTCAGTATTCTCTTTCTTCTCTTCTTTCTCCGGAAATCGGAATCGCTGCTTAACCTTACAGGCTGAAATGGAGTAGTTTTCTTTTTCTCTTCCACAGGCAAATCTATTCTCCCGACAACTCTTGGTCCTGCCAGCTTTTTAAAATCTGTTTTATAAAGAGCAACAATATCCTCTTCCGGTTCCGGAATAAGAATGTCATAAATTGAATCTTCAACAAGGAGCTCTTCAATCAACAGTTCAGGAATAATTTCTTCGATAATATCCGGTTCTTTCTTCCCGGCTGTCTTCGTTTCTTTCTGATTAAGATTATCTTTTACTTTGCTTTTCTCTTTTGCTGTATCTTCAGGTTTCTCTTTCTGCTTCTCTTTTTTTATTGGTTTAGTGTCTTTAGCAATTGCACCGAGGTCAATTTTACCGACAATATGAAGATCAATATTTGTCTTAGATTTTTTTTCTTTAAAGGGAGTTGTGGCGACAGGCGTTTTCTGTTCAGGTTCAGTCTTTTCCTTTTCAGTTTTTTCATCTTCGGCGTGATGTACTGAAGGCTTCTGCACAGATTCTTCCATGAGAGGAACAGCCTTTTCAACCTTTGGCTTTAATGTCTGTTCAAGATCAATTTTCCCAACAAGTTTTATATCAGGTTTTTTGATTTCAGTCTTGATATCTACTGTTGTCTTAATTCCTGAAGAATCTTTAACAAGTACATCATCATCCCTTTCAGAATCTTCAGTATCAATTTTCCCTGAAAAATCATCAATAGAAACAGATTCCTTTTTCCTGTGGAGATCTTTAAGGATGAGTTTTTCAGATTCTTTTTTTACGCTGATATCTGTACTATATTCTTTTACAAGCAAAATATAAGCTTCATGCGGAAGTTTAGTATTTGGGTTGGGATCAAGATCAAATCCTTTTTTGTGCAGAAATTCCACAATAGTGGATATTCCCACGTTGAATTCGTGGGCTGCTTTGCTTAATCTTGTACCCTTAATATCCTCTGTCATAAATATGCCTCACCTTTATTAAAACTTCAAAAACAACCTGATTATGAATAGTTTATATCTTATTCAAATTCGGCCCGGAGGATATTAACAACCTCTTTAACGGTTTCTTCTTCAAGATCAGTTCTTTTAACAAGGTCACTGATTGAAAGGTTCAAAACGCTCCTTGCAGTATCACAACCGATAGCCTTGAGTTCTTCGATGATCCAATCTTCAATTTCATCACCAAATTCGTCAAGATTAACATCTTCCTCATCTTCTCCACCTGGTTCCCTGTAAACATCAATCTCGTAGCCGGTAAGCTGGCTTGCAAGCTTAATATTCAGGCCTCCTTTACCGATTGCAAGCGATACTTCATTTGGCTTCAGATATATTTGAGCTCTCTTCGTCTCTTCAACAAGTTTGATAGATGTAATCTTTGCCGGGCTGAGTGCCCTCTGGATAAAGAGCTGATTGTTGGAAGTATAGTTGATCACATCAATGTTTTCGTTACGCAATTCCCTTACAATACCGTGTATCCTTGAACCTTTCATTCCTACACATGCACCAACCGGATCGATTCTCTCGTCGTACGACTCAACAGCTACCTTGGCACGCTCTCCGGGTACCCTTACGATATTTTTAATGGTAATAAGACCATCAAAAATTTCAGGAACTTCCAGCTCAAATAACCGTTCAAGGAATACCGGTGATGTACGGCTGAGAATGATAAAGGGAGTATTGTTTCTCATTTCAACCTTGATTACCACGGCCCTTATTGAATCTCCTTTACGAAAATGATCGGAAGGAATCTGTTCGCTTTTGGGCAAAATAAGTTCATTACCATCATCGTCGAGAACAAGGATCTCTCTCTTCCAAACCTGGTAAACTTCTCCGGTAACTATTTCACCGATCCTGTCTTTGTACTTGATAAAGATATTATTCTTCTCAAGATCGAGAATCCGCGCCGTAAGATTTTGTCTTAACGATAATATTGCTCTTCTTCCGAAGTCAAGAAATTTGACCTCATCAGACACCTCTTCGCCAACTTCATAATCTTCATCTATCTCCTTGGCCTTTGAAAGAGGAATCTGGGTTATCGGATCAGTTAACTCCTCATCGTCAACAACAACCCTGTTCCTCCATATTTCAAAGTCACCTTTATCGATATTGACAATAATGTCAAAATTATCGGCTGAACCATACTTCTTGGCGAGCATGCTTCTGAATACATCTTCAAGAACGCTCATCATAGTAGGCCGGTCAATATTTTTCAGCTCCTTAAATTCCGAAAAGGTGTCGATCAAATTAACATTTTCCATCTGGTGTAAACCTCTTAATTATTACTTAATTGTTAAAATAACTCTTGTGGATTTTATCTGGTCAAAATTAAAAGAGAGAACTTTAAATTCGGTCTCAAGTTCAAAGCCGCCTTCTGTAACATTTTTAAGGTTACCTGCGTATTTTGATCCTTCATTGTCAACTACTTCTACTTTTTTACCATCATTTTTAAAATACTGCTCAATAACTACAAAAGGCAAATCAAGGCCGGGTGAAGAAACCTGTAACTCAAAATCATCTTTGTCGCGATCGAGGCTATTTTCAACTTGCCGGTGTATTGCTGCACATTCATCTATTGTTATACCTTCATTCTTATCGGCCAGTATGGTGATCCTGTTGGCGCTGCTTACTTTTACAGCAACAAGAAAGAGTCCTGTTCCCTTTATGAACTCTTCAACTAATCCCTGTATCTTCTGTTTTTCTACCATTTTCTAAATACCGATAACAAAATAGGGGACTCTGGTCCCCTTAATCTCAAACACCCCTCAAATCGGTTGCAAAGGTACATATTTATATTAAATCACCAAAATTATTAACATTAATATTGAAGTATTATGCTTGTGGTTCAAAACAGTAGCAACCAGAATCGGGGACAAGAATGAGTGTTTATTCTGGATTTGAGGATAATATAGAGGCAGATATCTTTTTGAACATTTGGAAAATAATCAAAACTTTGATACCTTGATAAGCAAATTGGTACTATATAAAACTTAAATTAAAGATCAAGATGGATTTTGAATGGAGAATATTATTTAACTTTATTGAATAAATTAAGACCCTGAAATCATGATTAAAAAACATTATCTGCTTTTATTTGTAAGTCTTTTACTTGTCTCATGTCATACACAAAAGATCGGGATCGATGAAATGGACCTCTCTTCAATGGAGATTGGGCGTGGCGCCATCCAGGTCGGGAAAAGTACATCCGGGAACCCTCTAACGGTTGGTGGAAAAGTTTTTCAGAAGGGGATTGGCACCCGTGCAATAAGCAAATATCTTATTAGGCTTGACGGGAAAGCTGTTAACTTCTCTGCCAAAGTCGGAATTGATGATAGCAGCAGAGGAAGAGGGGGCGCTAAATTTTATATTTTGGGTGATAAGAAAATCCTGTGGGAGAGCATGGTTATGCATAAAGGTGACACCGCCGTTGATATCAATGTTCCTATTAAAAAAATCATGAAACTTGCGATGTATGTTGCCGAGGACGGAGGAACTCCTTATGCTGATTGGATTGAACCTTCAATTACTTACCATGGTGATGTGCCTGTTCCTTTGGCATTTAAAATAGATTCATCGTATATACTGACTCCTCCCGTAGCTAATGCTCCGCGAATTAATGGTCCAAGAGTGACTGGAGCGACTCCCGGAAGACCTTTTCTGTTCCGCGTTCCTGTTACAGGTAAACCTCCAATCGATGTGTCATTAACAAATCTTCCTGCCGGGCTTAACTGGGATCCGGAAAGCAAGGTTATTTCCGGTACTGCACCGGCCAAAGGAGAATATGTTGTTAAAATAACCGCCAAAAACGAGGTAGGTTCTGCAGAAAAAGATCTAAAAATAATAACAGGAAAGGGTCTGGCTCTGACTCCTCCTCTTGGATGGAACTCATGGAACTGCTGGGGATTGAGTGTCGACCAGGAAAAAGTTAAGGCTTCTGCAGATGCAATGGTGTCATCAGGTCTGGCAGATCATGGATGGACAAATATTAATATTGATGATGGTTGGGAAGCTCCGGAACGCAAACCAGATGGCGAACTTCTCGCTAATAATAAATTCCCGGATATGAAAGCTCTTGGTGATTATATCCACAATTATGGACTTAAACTCGGAATCTATTCATCGCCGGGACCTAAAACCTGCGGAGGATTTCTGGCAAGTTATCAGCATGAACTTCAGGATGTTAAGACTTGGGAAAAATGGGGAGTTGATTATTTAAAGTATGACTGGTGTTCTTATCGTACCATTGAACCCAAACCTGATCTTAATGCTCGTAAAAAGCCTTATATACTAATGAGGAAAATGCTTGATAAGAGCAAGAGAGATGTGGTTTACAGCCTTTGCCAGTATGGTGCGGGTGATGTCTGGAGATGGGGTGCAGATATTGGTGGTAATCTCTGGAGAACAACCGGCGATATTACCGATACATGGCGTAGCTTGTCAACTATCGGTTTTGCACAGGATACAATATCTCCGTTTGCCGGTCCCGGGCATTGGAATGATCCGGATATGCTGATTGTAGGTAAGGTAGGATGGGGCCCACAGCTTCATGCTTCCAGGTTGACCCCCGATGAGCAATTCACACATATCAGCCTTTGGAGCCTGCTTGCAGCACCAATGCTTATTGGATGTGATATGAGCCAAATGGATGCCTTCACACTCTCTCTTCTGACGAATGACGAGGTGCTTGAGGTTAACCAGGATCCTCTGGGCAAACAAGCCGTTCCGGTCAAAAAGGACACTGGATTTCAGATATGGTCAAGACCTCTTGAAGATGGAAGTCTTGCGGTAGGTATTTTCTCAACCGCTTCGGCATCAACTGTGGAAGCAATTAACTGGGGAGAAAAGAGCACAACCAACAAGATCAGGGTTGACTGGTCATTACTTGGCATTTCCGGTACACATAAAGTACGGGACCTTTGGCGCCAAAAAGATCTGGGTGATTTAGCTGATGGGTTTGAGGCTGAAGTTCCGTACCATGGAGTAGTTCTGATTAAAATTTTTAAATAAAAACCAAAAATACGATCAATAAAGATTCAAAAGATAGTTTCTGTTATTCTGTCGATCCTTTTTCAGTTGAAGAGTCTCACCTCTTATGGAACTGTACATTATGTCCGCGGGAATGCGGTGTAAACAGGTATGAAGATGCACAAGGCATTTGTTCTTCAGATGAAGGATTTAACATTGCATCCATTTGTATTCACAGGGGAGAGGAACCTTCGATCAGCGGACCAAACGGTATTTGCAATATCTTCTTTGCAGGTTGTAACCTTCGTTGCATATATTGTCAGAATCACGAAATAAGCCGGAATGGATCTGGGATTAGGTATCAGGTACCAGGACTGGAAGTGGTATTGGATAAAATTGAGGGAATCCTGTCAAAAGGAGTAACTGCTGTGGGTTTCGTTTCTCCATCTCACGTAGTTCCTCAGGTCAAGGCTATTTTAAGGGGGTTGAGTTCCCGTGGTTTAAAGCCGATTACAATTTATAATACAAATGGCTACGATAAGCCGGAAACAATCCGTTCGCTGGTTAATATGATAGATGTTTATCTACCTGATTATAAATATGTTACACCGGAAATTGCATTAAAATACTCAGGCGCCTCCGATTACCCGGCGGTTGCCTTAAAAGCTATTAAAGAGATGTATTATCAGAAAGGATCAACTCTTACGGTTGATGAAACAGGCATGGCAGAAAATGGAATGCTTATTAGACATCTTATTTTACCGGGCCATGTTGAAGAGAGTAAAAATGTTCTAAGGTCAATAGCTGAGGAGTTGTCACCCGGTGTCCATCTTTCACTCATGTCACAATACCATCCCACCTACCATGTAAGAAATCATCCTGTTCTGAACCGTTCGCTTTACAAAGCAGAATATGAGGCTGTTGCTAAGGCTATGGAAGAGCTCGGTTTCAGAAATGGATGGGTTCAGGATATGGATAGCTATCAGAACTACCGGCCCGATTTCAGCAAAGAGCATCCGTTTGAATAAGGTGAACAAACGAACACAAAACATTTGAATATTTATTGCAGAATTTAAGAACTATTCTTAATTCACTGTTCGTTTGTTCTTCATTCTTACTTTCATAATGATTTTCTACATGAACTTCTCCCTCTTCTGCAGGTTAAAAAGAGCAGCCAGCATAAAAATGATAGATCCGGTTATCAGGAAAATACGGTTTTTGAGGGTAATAATGGCCCAGGTCGTTTCATTTAAATCATTGGGAACATCGTAAGGATTCAGGAATACATTCCATTGGCTTTTACGAAGATTATCAGAGAGGATCATGAAGAACAGACCAAAGATGATCATCAGTACTGCAGTACCGTTTCCGTTCCTTATCACAGTTGATAGCATGAAGGCCATAATCCCCAGAAAAAGAACCGGGAACATCACCTGTGCCGTCATATTTACAACCCTGAATTTAACGATCAGAACAGAAGATAGAAAAGTAAAAACAAGCATTATAAGGAAGGCAATTATAAAGATCAGAACTATTCTTACAAGCCATACTTTATACCTGTAATTAGGTATGCCGAAAAGTATCTCAATCGTCCTGGCATCCTGATCATTCTGAATACCGAAAGCGGAAGGATAAAACACAAGGAGTAGTCCTGAAAAGAGAAACATTCCGTAGAGTTCCTCCATTCTCGATACATCATTGGAAAAGACATAGATAACTGAAAGACCAATATAAAACAAAACCGATCCCGCCAGAAACCAGATAAACTTATTTGCAAAGATGATCCTCAGGTTATATACAATCATTTTGTAGATGAGAGTGGAAATATTTAAAAAGTTATTCGTTTTCATTTTATTACTGTTTCGTTATTTACAGAACCCGGAAAATCTTTCCTTCTTAAAAGCCACAGGTAAGCATCCTCAAGATTAGGACTTGCATTGATAGCGCCTTCCCATGGCGCAAACTCAGAAATAACACGTACTCTGACATTATCGCCTTCAGACATGTGGTGTACAACAAGATTCTTTTCGACAAAGGCTCCAAAATCTTTTGAAGGGATATTAAATTGCCACACATGCCCCTCTGCTTCTTTTGTCATGTCGATAGGTTTTCCAAAGTATCTCAGCATCCCTTTATTTAGTACTGCTACCTGATTACAGGAGCTTGAGATATCCTCAATTATATGAGTTGAAAAGATTACTACTCTTTCGCGACTGAGTTCGACCAGAAGATTTCTGAACCTGATACGCTCCCTGGGATCAAGGCCGGCAGTAGGCTCATCAACAACAAGAATACGAGGCAAGTGTAAAAGTATCTGGGCAATTCCCATCCTCTGTTTCATACCTCCTGAATAAGATCCGATCTTGTCGTGTCTGCGGTCTTCCATGTGAACAGCATTCAGAACATAAGTGACTCTCTCTTCCCTGGTCTTAACATCGATAATATTTTTCAGCATTGCCTGGTAATGAAGATATTCATGAGCTGTCATGTTCTCATAGCTGCCGAATTCCTGGGGAAGATAACCGATAAGTCCCTGAAGTTCTTCCCTCATTTTCTGTGTGTCGAAACCATTGATCCAGACCTTACCATAACTCTGTTCGAGGATTCCGCAGACTATTCTCATAAGAGTTGTTTTTCCTGCTCCGTTTGGACCCAACAATCCGAACATTCC
The DNA here is from genome assembly GCA_026391555.1 of Bacteroidia bacterium. GTDB lineage: Bacteria > Bacteroidota > Bacteroidia > Bacteroidales > VadinHA17 > LD21. Next base: position 26,945 of record JAPLEB010000039.1, read on the forward strand.
ATTACCAATGTTGAGAGAAATACAACTTAAAGCTTTAAATGGCTTCTTCTTTTTACCGATCAAAGGGACTGCTGCAACAATCCTGTAAACAGTCTTCCTCAAACCTTTAAACCTGCCCTCAAGACGATAGATATCAATATTTTCCCTTGTCAGTTTTAATCCCGTTTTATAAACAAACAGGCCGGTGAACCAAAGGAACCCAAGAATCAGAACAACAACAATGTTTTCCCATTTAAGCTGGAACCAGATCAGGTTAAGAAGCGGAATGATCCAGAAAATCACAGAATCAAAGATTAATGTCAATCTCTTCAGCCATTTTCTTTCTCTATTTGCTGTCAGGGTAGTAAAGAGTTCATTAAGGGTTGTCCATACTCCCGATAAAAAGAACCATGTCCCCATACTGAAAATGAAAATCCAGAATCCTTTATCGAGGAAGAAATAGGTGAAATAGATTATAAATCCCAGCAAAGGTGCCTGCCAGGCAATATGACTCATCTCTTTCCATGAAGTGTATTGTTTTTCAAGACCCAGTCGTTTTCTTATTCTGGCGCCACCTTTCCATTCTCTCGCCCAGCGGTTTTCCCTTTCATAGATTTTTACCAGGCTCTGAATATAAATGTTTATATTTTCGTCAGGAGAGATGATAGTTTCTCTGGCCTTTCTAAGGCTGTTCATTACAAACCATGTACCTGCCGGGACTAAAATCACTGCCAGAATTGTTGTAATGAGTTTCCAGAGGAATAGATCTATATAGCTGTAAATAACGAATATTATAACAGCAAATATTATGAACTGGATAATTTTATTTTTCCATCCCAATGAATAAAACCATTTTAATGCATTCTCAAGCCCGGTATAAAAGGTAGGGATGAAAACTAAAGTAAGGAGGGTGCTGAGAGTTAATCCACCGATGACAGTTATTGCAAATGAAGCGCCTATGGCAGATACATACTCAGCCTGCCCCATAGCAAGCGGGAGCATTGCTATTACAGTTGTTGAGGCTGTTATTAGTATGGGACGCAACCTCGCAACGCCGGCTGTCATCAGGGCTCTCTGAACCCTGTTTCCTCTCTTACGCAAAATATTGGTATAATCAATTAATATTATACCATTATTAACAACAACTCCGAGGAGAATAAGAAAACCGGTAAGTGTATTTGCATTCAACAGTGAATTTCCGGTAAGTATTAATGCAATAAGAGATCCAAGAGCAGCAAGAGGAATACTGAACATAAGAACTACAGGAGTTGCAAGTGATTCAAAAACAGCAGCAAGGATCATATATATGAGAAGAAAAGCGACTCCGATAAGATAATAGAAATCTTTCATCTGGTCCTCTTCATGGATGACCTCAACAGCAATACCTGCCGGAATATTCAGGGCCGCAACTACTGATTCAATCTCCAGTCTGGCACCTTCAAGGAGATCTTTGGAGTCTTTTATCTCACTATTGAAGCTATAGGTTACTGTCACTCTCTTTTCCTGGTTCTCCCTGTGAATATTGCCCATTCCTGTTGAATACACAATATTGGAAAGTTCTTCCATTTCCATAACCGACCCGCTGCTCCCGCTAACTTCAAGGTGTTTAAGATCATCAATAGTCTTATCTGCGGTTACTTTTACTACACCGGCCTCATCAGCATACTTAATCATAATATCATAGCTTTCTGTTCCCTGTTTAAAAGTAGCGCCGGAAGAGTATTCCTTGCCGAATGAAGATAAAGCTGATGATATATTATTCAGTGTGAAATTGTTTCTCCCGATGTAGTCCATATCAAAGCGAAGATGGACTTCCGGTTTATTATCCTGCACATTGACACTTGAGCTACTGATTGTTGAAAGTTCATCGACATTAGATTTTATATCGTCCGCGAGGTCTTTCATCTGATCGAAATTCTGTCCTTTAATTATTATACTTTCCTTTGTCGATCCGACACCAAGCAGGTTCATGAAATCTGAACCAGGGTTGTAATTTCCACCGCCACCTCCTCCACCGGAGAAACCGCCGCTGGTTGATATTTCATCCATACTTATCTCAGCAGAAGAAATATTCTTTGTTTTTTCCGAGATATCATTTTTAATTTCAGGAAGCGAACGTTTGCTGTTTTTATCCCACTCTTTTGAAAGATTAATCGTGACTGTTGCCTGTTCTTCCTGAATCCGGCTTACAATATCTTCTTTTTCCGGAAGAGATGCCAGCCTCGATTCAATTTCTGCTACTACTGCATCTGTTTTCTCTAATGTTGATCCTGCAGGCATGGTAACGGAAAGTCTGAAGTTAGGTGTTTCGACCTCCTTTGTTGTATTGATACTTAAGGTAAGACTGATAAGAAGTGCCGTAAAGAAAATAACTAGTGTGCCGATAATTGTAGATGCAGGATTTCTCATACTTGCCTTTAATACAAGATGATAGGCTTGAATGAGTCTATTGTGTATAGAAAGTTTTTTGAATATTTCTGAATTGCTGTTCGATGCTCTGGTGAGAAGAAAGTAGGTTGCCATCGGGATAAAAAGCAATGCAACGGAAAGAGATATTACAAGAGTTGAAATGATGGATACTCCTATGTTTTTACCTATCATTTTTATCATGAAATTGTCTGAGAAAATAAATGGAAGGAAAACAATTATAGTTGTAAGTGTTGCCGCGAATATTGATCTCCATACTTCAGTTGTGCCCTGTTTGACAGCTGTTTCGGCGCCCTTCCCCTGGCCCGCCAGTCGGTAAATATTCTCAAGAACCACAACGGAATTATCGACGAGCATGCCAATTGCCAGAGCCATCCCCACGAGGGTCAGACTGTTAATAGAAATATTGAAGGCATAGAAAAAATTAAAAGCGGCATATACTGAAACCGGAATTGAGACGGCAATTATGGTTACCAGACGGATATTTCTCAGAAAGAACCATAGTATCAAAACAGCTAATAAGCCTCCGGTAATAGCAAGATTAATGATCTGATTAATATTATTTTCCATTATCTCGGCGCTGTTGTTCTGTACAACAATCCCGACTCCTTCGGATTCCAGTTTTTTATTAAGTTCATTAACCTGAGCTATAGCTTTATGTGAGAGGTCTATGAGGTTTGCCTGGTTGTCGTTTACAAGAGTGACTGTAACAGCATCAAGTCCGTTAACCCTGCTATAGGAAGTCTGTTCTTTTACTCCGAAAAAGATTTCCGCCACATCCCGTAATAATATCATTCCATTTGTTTTGACAACTATATTGCCAATCTCCCTTACATCAGTGTATTCAGAAGTGACATTAACAAACAAATCATTACTGCCATCGACTACTTTCCCGGCAAAAGTCTTATTAGCTCCATTATTAGTGAGCAGATTTCTGATCTGACCAATTGAGATGCCATTAGCCTCGCAGGCCTTTTCATTCAGCCTTACCTCAATGGAATTTTCCTGACCCCCGTATACCTGAACTCCTGCAATCCCATCAATGTTTTCAAATTCAGGTTTTATATCCCTGTCGGCAATATTTCTGATCCTGTCTATTCCGCCCCCGCCTCTTACCTGTAGCTCCATGAACTGGTTGGTCAGTCGCTCCAGATCGATCTTAATGACATTAATTCTAAACTCTGTGGGGATGGAACTCTTAACTATATCAATTTTTTCCTGGAGTTTCAGATTCGCATATTTGAGATCTGCATTCTGATTATAATAAATCATAATTGTTCCACTCCTTGAAGAGATATTTGATTCGATCTTTTCAATGCCTTCAAGAGTTCCGATTGCTCCTTCAATTGGCACAATTGCCTGTGCCTCAATATACGCAGGATCCAATTCGATAGTGGTCCCTACCTGAACTATCAGTGTTGGCAATTGTGCATTTGGGAATAGCTCAACGGAAAGCTTTTTGTACGATACATATCCAAGCATCGTTAGCCCTATGAAGAGCATACTGATAAGAATTCTTCTTTTTAAAATAAAATCCATTTTCTGTCTTATAAGAAAATTATCGGGGCTATACAGGTACTTTATTTGCGCCTTTCAACCAATTGCTGAAACTATCAAAGACCCAGTACACACATGGAATTACAACAAGTGTCAAAAGGGTAGAAGAGACCAGCCCTCCGATAACTGCAAGTGCCATTGGAGCTCGGAGAGAGGCGCTATCTCCAATCCCGATTGTCAGTGGAAGGAGCGCAAGGATAGTAGTCAGACTGGTCATTAATATTGGTCTGATTCTCTGCATACCTCCAAGAACTATTGCTTCCTTCTTTTTCATTCCGTTCTCTCTCAGTTGGTTAATCCGGTCGATCAATAGAATTGCATTGTTTACAGCTATTCCTCCGAGCATTATTATTCCGATATAGGCCATCATATTCAGAGTTTTACCCAGGAAGAAGAAAGTCAGGACCGTGCCAACGCCTGCCAATGGAATAGTGAGCATTATTACAAAAGGTTGAATAACAGATTCAAATTGAGCAGCCAGTACCATAAAAACAAGAATAAGTGAAAGCATAAGTGCAAAAGAGAGGTTCGACATAGATTCTTTCCGCTTGAGTTCCTCCCCGGTGAATTCCAGCTTATAATCAAGCGGTAACGTTACTGCTTTCAGTGATTCCTCTGAATCTTTTATAACCTTGTCGAAAGCTGAGTTCATGCTTACCATGGCATATATATAACAAGTTCTTGACTGATTCCTTCTGGTTATCTCTCTCGGACTAACAATTGTTTTAATAACAGCAAGTTCGCTCAGCGGAACTTTTACACTACCGGCAGTAATCATGAGGTCGCGTAACTGATGAAGTGAAAGATCCCCAAGCTTGATAGTGATATCTTTCATTTCTCCGTCTTTTTCAAAACTTCCGGCTGCAGAGCCTGACAAATAGCTTTTAATCTGGCTGATGACGTTTTCTACTGTAACACTATAATAACTGGTTTTAAACCTGTCGATGGACACTTCTACCTCAGGAGTGCCTTCATCGAGAGAAGTAGTAATATTGTAGAGGCCGGGGTTATTCATCAGGATGGACCTCGATTCATTCACTATTTTCTCCAGTTCAGTATAGTCTTCACCTGATACCTCAAGCGAAAATGGGGCTTCGTCTGTACCGAGAGATGATTGCAGAGCTGTCTCTTCTCTGGTAAAGCTGATTTCAATGTCCGGAATGGTTTTCAGGTAATTTCCAATAAGTGAGATTGCCTCTTCGGTTCTCGAGGCAAAATCATCGGTTAATATTATCTTGAGGGAGGCGATGTTTTCACCTTTTGTTACAGAGATCTGGTTTAATGAGGAGGTATTATCAGAGCCTGCCTGGCAATAGATCATTTTTACTTTATCTCCCAGCAACTCCCTGATAATACCCTCAGTTTTAGAGGCTGTACTTTCAGTGCGTAACAGACTGGTACCCTCAGGAAGTTTAAGATTCAGAGTAAATTCAGCGGATTCCGATTTAGGCATGAATTCGCTTCCCAGCTTTGGTATAAGCAACCCTGAAGCTACCATCAGCAAAACAGACAGTATAATTACGAGAGTTCTCTTTTCAATAGTTCTGGTAAGAAATCTTTCATACCATTTGAAACGAAGCGGAGGAGTTGTATCAACCTTTTTCTTTTTGTCTGAGAACAATGTTGATACCAGCATAGGTATTACCAGTATAGCTACTACCAAAGATGAAATGAGGGAAAATGCTACTGTCCAGGCCTGATCCTTAAACATCTCTCCTGAAGCTCCATGCAGGTAAACTATCGGAAGGAAAACTACAATTGTAGTTACTGTTGAAGCAGTTATTGCTCCTCCCACTTCACCTGTCCCCCTGATGACGGCCTCTTTAAGAGGTGTCCCCTCTTCACGCAGGCGGGTGATATTTTCAAGAACCACAATAGCATTATCGACCAGCATTCCTGCACCCAGCGCCAGGCCCCCAAGAGTCATTATGTTAAGGGTAAGATGGTTAAAATACATCAGGTTGAATGTTGCAATTATTGATATTGGAATTGCAACGCTGATAACAAGGGTTGTTCCAATTCTCCTGAGAAAAACGTAAAGGATAAATACAGCCAGAAGAATCCCGATGAGGAGGGTATTTTGCACTTCCCCTATTGCATTATGAATATAGTTACCCTGGTCCTGGACTCTGATAAATTCATAACCAGGCAATGCTTTTTCAAGATCGGTTATTGCCACTCCGAGACTTTTTACAACTTCAACAGTATTAAATTTTGGTTCTTTATAGATCGATAAGCCAATGCAACGTTCCCCATTTATTGTTACAATATTCTCCGGATCTTTATTCTCAAATTTTATCGTGGCAACGTCCCTTAAATAAACAGGGACCCTGCCGGAGGTAGAAGTCGAAGCTGCACTCTGACTGGCACCTGCTTTTGTTGCAGTTGACTGCTTAAACCCAACAACTATATTTTCCATGTCCCTGATATCTTCAAGAACACTTACTCCTTTAACAGTATATTTAAGACCCATATCTACAATTGAGCCACCGGATACATTCTTGTTATAATTATTGATTTGGGCAGCTATGGCATCCGATGTGAGACCGAATGATTCAAGTATGTATTTATTTGTTTCAATAACTACTTCACTTTCCTCTATCCCGGTTAATTTGACGTCGGCAACTCCTTCAATTCTGACAAGCTCATTCCTGATGTAATTTTCTGCTATTTTCCTGAGTTCATCCATGTTAGTGATACGCTCATTCTTCAATCCGACAACCATCACCGGGGAAGCATTTGGATCATATTGCGATATTGTAAAATCTTCTATGTCCGAGTTCTGGCTGAAGGAGTTCAGTTCTTTCTGAAGATCCAGAAAGGCTTCATCCATATCCTTATTCCAGTCGTATTCAACTGTAATGGTGGCAGATCCGACCTGTGAGACTGACGATACCTGAACAACATCGCTCTGCCTCATTGAAAGTGATTCGATCTGATCAACATAGTTTTTTTCAATCTCTTCTGGTGGCTTTTCGCCTGCTTTCAGTTCAATATAGATCTTTGGATTATTCAGATCAGGAAACAGATCGGTTCCCAGTTTACCGAAAGAGATAAACCCCAGAAGAACTATCCCCAGCACAAGCATTGAGACTGTAACGGGGTATTTTACAGCAAATTGGGCAATCCTGTTCATGTCAGTTATTTAATAATTTTAACTTTCGACCTGTTACTTAGAGTTTCAAAACCGCTGGTTACAAGACGTTCATTTTTAGCCAGGCCTCTTCTAACTTCAACATCAGTTACATTCTCCAGTCCGGTTTCAATAATTTTTTCAGCAGCCAGACCACGGTCGATAATGAAGACAGTTTTTCCTCTCTGGCGTGAGAGAATGATGCTTTTTGGGATCACAATTACTGAATCTTTATGGCTTGTTATTATATCTGCTTTTACAAACATACCGGGTCGGAGAAGCAGTTTTGGGTTATTAATGGAAATATTGCCTTTAAATGTTCGGGTATCGGCGTTTATCGCAGGTGATAATTGAGATATATTCCCGATCAGGGTATCCTTGGGCATTGTATAATTTGTTAGTTTCACCACCTGTCCAGGTTTAATAACAGAAATATATTTTTCAGGAAGCTGAACGTCCATATACATCACCTGGTAATCCATTATTTTAACGATGCTTGATCCGGACTCAATCTGGGTAGTTTGAGTATGATAAGGCAGATCAATAATTACACCATCAATTGGAGCAACTATCCTGGTTTTGTCAAGCTGAAGTTTCGCATTTTCAACTGTAGTTTTGGCATTTGCATAATTAATGCTTGCTGTTTTAAGCTCTTTGAGAGTTACTCCTCCTTTTTCGTAGAGTGACTCCTGTTTTTTTAGCTCACTTTCGGTAAGTTCGAGATTTAGTTGATTAGTTTCGAGCTTAATGGAATTGACATATTCTTTATCCTCGAGGCGTGCAATAAGAGCGCCGGCCTTTACTTTATCACCAAGCTGCCAGAATTTTCCAGTCTGCGGATTCTGTTCAAGATTATAGTAGGCTGTTATCTTTGATTTGAGTTCGATATCTCCCTTTGGGAAAGCAGTACCTGTTGTATTAATGAATTCTTCAATCGATTTGAGTTTAATGTCCTCGACTGAAACAGGGATTTCAACATCTGCCCTGAGGTTCTGGTCCTGATTCCTGCAGCCGGCCAATGCTATTAGCGCAACTGCAATAATGAAAATACTTTTTTGCATATTATAATTAATTATGTATTATTTAATCTATTGTCATTACCGGGGTAACTGCTTCTTTTTTCTCAAAGTCGTAAAGAGTCTGAATTTTAAGATTAAGAAGTTCAAGCTTATAGGAGATAAGGGAACTGGTATAGCTGAGCTGTTTCCCCGAGAGCTGGTTCTGGTATATATTCAGGTCCATACCGGTAAGATCGCCATTTTTATATTTTTCCAGATTCAGATCATAAGTAAGTTGTGCATTAGTTACTGATTGCCTTGCAATTCCGATTTGGTTTTGAAGATTGAGGAGGTTACGATATACTTTTCTGATGCCGAGGATAATATCATTCTGCTCTTCTTCGAGGGAAATATTGGCTGTTTCAACTGAGGCTTCGGAAGCCTTGATTTTTGATTTTCTTTCACCCCAATCCCAGAGAGGGATATTAAGTGAAAGTGAAACGGTCTCATTATCAGTTGGACTGGCATAGACATTTCCGAATTTCTCATTGTCTCCGAAAAGCCCGAGGGAAAGCCCAAGGCTTCCTTTGAATTCATTTTGTGCTTTAGTCTGGATCAGGTCGAACTGAGATGTTTCAATACTAATCTTACGTTGCCGCAGCTCCATCCTGTTTGCCAATCCCTGGTCAATAGCAAAGGATACGTCAACCGCTACAGAATCTACATCGATGTTGGGCATAACCAGAAGGTCTTCATAGAGGCTCATCCCGATCAGTAGCTTGAAGTCGTCTTTTGCATTTTCAAAAGAAACCTGTTTATTTTCAAAATCCGATTTTGTTGTCGCGAGGTTCAGTTCTGCCTGAAACATCTCCTCACGGGCAGAAATACCGGCGTCAACTTTGTTTTTTGAGACTTCATAACTTTTCTGCATATTCTGATAAGCCTGGTTGGATATTTCAAGACTCTGCTGCTGCTGATAAACATTGTAAAAGGACTGGGTAACCTGTTTCTCGAGCGAGAGTAGCTGAATTGCATAATTAAGTTGTGCATTCTCAAGCGATAACTGCAGTTCTTTAAGAGACAATTTAGTCTTGTTATAAGTAAACAGGGGTTGATCGAGGTTAAGCGAAAGATTGTTGCTGAATCCTTTTGTTGTAGTGTTAGTATACTCGCTATAGGAATCTTTATATCCAAACCTGTTTGTAAGGGAAATTCTTGCATCTGTCAGAATAATCGGCTGGGAAACCGTGAAGTTGCCATAACTTTCAGTAGTTGTTCTGGAGTTCCACTTTGAGATGAGGTCATTGAATTCCCTGTTCTGAGTATAACCGATCGGATTAAGGGTCAGCGAGAAGTTAGATTTCAGTGCGGCATTCTGTGCATTCAGATTCTCCTGGCTCCTTATGAGACTCAGTCTTGTCTTTTTCATTGTGGGGCTGTTCGATTCGGCTACATTCAAAGCCTGTTCAAGTGTTAGTCCCTGTTGCGAAAAGCTTGATATGCTGAATGCAAATAGCAGGAATATGGTTAAAAATTGTGTTTTGATTTTGTCTCGAAAGTGTTTCATTTGAGTAGTTTTAACTTTTGTCTTTTTACTTTTATCTTTTGTCTTTTTACTTTTGTCTTTTTACTTTTGTCTTTTTACTTTTGTCTTTTGTCTTTTAATTCTGTTTCACCCATTTAATAGCATCTCCGATCACAACTCTTCCCGCCGATTGGTTTGTTAAAACAACCTTGACTGTATCCGGAGACATGTAGTACCGGCCTAATATGTTCCATCCGCCTTCTGCATTTTCATAGTCAAGAGTGATCTCCTCAACACCTTCATCATGGTATACTTTAAAATGCATATCCATAAAGGGGCTATCTCGTTTGTCTCCTCCTTGTCCTCCCTGGCCTCCCTGGCCTCCCTGTCCTCCCTGTCCTCCCTGTCCTCCTTGTCTGCCCTGTCCTCCCTGTTCTCCTTGTCTGCCCTGTCCTCCTTGTATGCCGCCTGTCATAAAAGAAATACGATTCACGGTCTTTCCTATGTAAGTAAATACATCGTAATATCCGGGTTGATTAATAATTCCTACCCAGGTTAGCGTTCTGTCTCCGGTACCAGCCCTGGTATAAACGGAGGAACGAATATACTTGCCGTAGTACGAGGATTGAACAACCGGCTGCCAATATTCGGGAACATTGAACAACCTGATCTGCTGGTAGGACTCCCCGGAAAGTTTATTTATCCCAAGTATTTTCTTTAATGGATTGATATTACTGTGCTTGCTTTTCGTGAAACCGCCATCCTCATTATCAATAATTAATTCTGAAGGGTCAGTAAATTCTGGCAGCGAAGGCTGTACTTCCTCGCCATCAAACTCTGTGGTCTTATTATTCGGTTTAATAATTTCATCTATTGGCAAAGTTATTTCTCCGGGAATATTTTTTGCGAAGAGGGTATTGACAAGCATTGCCCTGGGCTTACTATCAAGTACAATACCAATTTTTTTTGCCTCCACAGGACCCAGGTATATTATCCTGGAGATGTCTGCAGCTTCCATACCACGCCCTTGCATCGATATCTGCATACGACCGCCACTACCTGCTGCCCTGCCACCCTGAGCAGCTACACCCTGTGCTCTTCCTCCTCCTCCTTGCCCACCACCTCCTCCTTGTCCACCTGTGCGGAATGAAACGTTAAAAAGGCCTCCAACAGGTTCAGGGTTTGAAGCAACGAAAGTTACCAGGTACCTGGACCTGTCTCCAACAAAAATCTCGTTTGCCTGTAAAGCGGTAATAAGAAAACCCGGTTGTTCTTTCCCTTTAAACCAATCATTCAGATAGGGATAAAAATCAAAGCCGAATTTTTCTTTGATATCTTCATTAAATTGCAGAATGTCAACTCTTTTAAAACTATGATCATCAATGTATTGCGAGAACCATGTCTTAAATTCGTCAATACCTGTTTTCGATCTTATAAGATTAAAGAACCAGTCGCCTTTTACAGTTAAAACGGTTCTGACTGTATCGCCCTTAGGATTTTTTGCGAGGAGATCCTTTAAACTTGACTCTTTTAAAATAAGATTTGCTTTGTCGTTATCTGAAAGAGTTCCAAGCATTGACTGGAAACCGCCACCGGGCTCCTGCTGAGTTAATTGCTGAAGATGTGTTTCAAAAACAGCATTAATTACAGGGTACTCTGATGAATAAAAATTATTTTTAAAGAAGTAGAAACTGGGTCCAAGAAGATACCTCGTGGGTTCGTTGGAAGCCACCCCGTTAACAAACCTGAAGTTTGTACCACTGATAAATGTGCTTCTAATAAAAAAATTAAATGTTCTGATCTGCAAATCTTTATCGGTTATAACCTCGTTGCTACGGGCCATTCTTTTCTTCTGTCTGCTTATTTGTTTATAGAAGCCTGCCTGGTTGAGAGTTGAGAGTTTTTCAGGAAGTAATACCAATGATGGCTGTACCTCAGCTCTGGTCTGAGTGTTTTTTTTAGGATAGGAGTAGAACTGGACCGGGACCTCGACCAAACTCAAAGTTTTAAAAGGATATTTGGTGGAGAAATTTGTTTCAAGCTCTCTCATGATTCCCGAAACAAGATTTGTTAAAGTGTCTTTTATCTCAATCAGATCCTTTTTATAGTAGTCGTTCCCCGGGAAATAATAACTTATATACTCCACAGAGTCAACTTTGAGGACATCCGATTGATAATTGCCAATCGCAAGTGTAAGTCCGGTCAAAGGACTGTCCGGTATAAAAACACTGTATCCTCCATCAGTTTTCATCTTCCCCTGTGAAACTGCCGTGAGCCCATTTTCTGTTTTGACACGAAGTTTGTAATTGGTGAAATCAATCTTAATACGGGCAGGGTTAGAAGGATAATAGTTAAGAGCAGTTACAGGATACCAATGTGTTTCCGGAGTTAAAAGGACATATTTTTCATTCAGGAAGGCTTGCCGTTTATTGACGTTTACCATAGCGATCCTGTAGGGAGTCTCATTAATTTTATCACTATAATTCGGGTAACAAAATGATTCACTGATGCTTCCCTTGTAAGTAATCACTACACTGTCTCTCTGTCCGGGATAGAGAATTCTTCCAGGGTCAATTTCAATTATGTGATTTGTTTTTGTGAAATGCAAATCCTTGCCGGCGGAGGTGATCTTCAGTACCTTCAATGATGGATTAAGAGAAAAGAGGTAGCGATCGAGAGGCTCCTTATTATCATTTATTATTTTAAGATTTGCAGAGGCTTCAAATGATTCTCCTTTATGGATAAAATCTATTGAGACATCAGTTGTGCTTGCAAAATTTTTGTTTTCAAACTCCCTGTTAATTTCAATTACAAGGTTTTTCTCCTGAACACTATTCCTGTAAACAGAATATGTATTGAAGCCGCAAATTCCTGCACCTCCGAGAAAAAGAAACAGAAATACTATTGTCAGTCTCCTGTGTAATTTGGATTGAGGCAATCGATTGAATAACAATACTGTTGCCAGGACAAGCACCAATCCGAGGAAAAAGTAAAGAAGTCTCTGGTTGACAATAAAACTTAGATTATCAAAACCGATAACTCCCGATTTAAAAACAGGAACGCCGAAAGCCATGTAGTCGAAAATCGATCCCATTCTGAACCATAGATAGAACATATTAAGCGCTGCAATACCAAGAAGTATCAGGAATGTTATTGCCTGATTCCTGATTAAAGACATTAGCACGAAAGCGAGTCCGAGGCTGAACACTATTGTCGGGACACTTATGATTAGAAGATAAGAGATATATGACATGTAATCAATCGACATACTTTTTGAAATGATGTTCATGAGAAGACCAATGGCAAGTATCAGAATATCAAGCCCAAGGAAAAGGCGCAGGATTCCCCACGTCTTTCCAATAACATATTCAAAATTTGACATTGACCTGGTGTACAGGACTTCGTTTGTATCCAGTTTCTTGTCTCTTTTCAGAAAATCGGCAGCCAGAAATATTACAACAATCGATTGTGCTATATTGAGAAGGTAGAGATTAATTAATGGTACCGAAGAAGATATAGATACTAAATCCCACGACTCATTACCGATTGGTGAAAAAAGACCAATATTCATAAAAGTGAAAATAACCAGGGCCCCTAAAGAGAAGATCCTGAAGAACCAGCTTCTCCTTAATGTTTTTGCTTCATATTGTGCAACCGTTCTTATGTTATGAAGAAATGCCATAATTGTATTTTATTGTTAGTCAGTAATGTCAGTGTGTAACTTATGCTCCATATAATATACATAAGCATGTTCAATGTTCGGGATAATACAGGTTGAACTAAATTCAGGAGCATCATCAGAGACGATCTGCACTTCCCATCCCGTTTCAACGGGAATGGTTGAGATCACGTTGTAGCGTTCTTTAACCATATCATATTCATATTGGTTGAGGTTAAGTTTAAATACATGTCCTTCAGCATGTTTTACCAGGTTTTCGGGAGAGCCGGAAAAGACCAGTTCCCCTTTGTTAAGCAGTGCCATTCCCTGGCAGGTTGATGAAATATCACCTACAATATGAGTTGAAAGGATTATGGTAACATCATGTTGACTCAACTGTGAAAGAATATTTCTGAACCGTATCCTTTCATCGGGGTCGAGGCCGGTAGTAGGCTCGTCTACCACTATGATCCTCGGATTTCCGATGAGCGCCTGGGCAATTCCCAGCCGGCGTTTCATCCCACCTGACAACCTGTTGGCTTGCCTGTCGCGTACCTCAAGAAGTCCGACCTGGTCAAGTAACCTGTCAACTTCAGCAATTCTCTCTTTTTTATTTTTCAGTCCGGCCAGCGATCCGGAATAATCGAGGAATTCCCATGTTTTAAGAGCAGTAAAGAACCGAAACTCCTGTGGCAGATATCCAAGCACGCGCCGGAGTTCTTTCCTGTGCTTCTGAATATCCTTTCCATCAACCAATACTACTCCTGAAGATGGTTTCATGAGTGTAACAATTATCCTCATCAGAGTTGACTTTCCGGCACCATTAGGTCCAAGAAGCCCGAACATTCCTGTTCCAAATTCAAGGTTTATATCTTTTAATGCATGATTGCCGTTCGGATATATTTTGTTAAGTCCCTGAATCTCAATTTTCATAAAATTCAATATTTAGTTCGAAGTGTTCAGCAGATATTTTACATTTGACACTTTAAAGACGGAATTTATTCCAATTGTGACAATAAAACAAGTATGATACCGACATCTAAATTTTTAGAAAAGTATTTTCTCAAAAAATGTAATAAACGATACGCATGATCTTAAAAAATCTTATCCAAACTACCGCGGTATTTTTTCCGGTACTATCTGGTTTTTCCAGTTGTATGTCTCAGACTGAAAAGCATCCCAATATTGTCGTTATACTTTCTGACGACCAGGGATGGGGCGATTTGAGTACTAGCGGTAACACTAATCTGAGTACTCCGAATATTGACAGGTTGGCGAATACCGGCGTAAAGCTTGACCGTTTTTATGTCTGTCCGGTTAGTTCACCCACACGGGCTGAGTTCCTTACAGGCCGCTATCACTCACGATTAGGGGTATATAGTACTTCAGAAGGTGGTGAGCGCATGAACCTCGATGAAACCACCATAGCCGACGTTTTCAAAAAGGCTGGGTATGCTACTGCTGCCTTTGGTAAATGGCACAATGGCATGCAATACCCTTACCATCCCAATGCAAGAGGATTCGATGAGTTTTACGGGTTCTGCTCCGGCCACTGGGGCGACTATTTTAACACGCATTTCATCGAACACAACGGCGAAATTGTTCAGGGTAATGGATTTATCACTGACGATCTGACCGAAAAGGCAATGGCTTTTATCGATAACCATAAAGACAAGCCATTTTTCCTCTATGTTCCCTACAATACCCCTCATTCACCCATGCAGGTTCCTGACCGGTGGTGGAATAAATTTAATGATAAGAAGCTGGAAATGGTTGCCGATGAGCGTGTCAAAGAAGATATACCTTTTACACGAGCGGCATTGGCCATGTGCGAAAACATCGACTGGAATGTGGGGCGCATCATGGACAAGCTAAAAGAGTTAAACCTTGAAGAGAATACCATTGTTCTTTATTTCAGTGATAACGGCCCCAACGGATGGCGATGGAACGGTGGCATGAAAGGTAAGAAAGGCTCAACTGACGAAGGGGGTGTCCGCTCGCCTCTCATTATCCGTTGGTCGGGCACTATTGCATCTGGTTCACAAATAAGCGAAATTACCGGAGCCATCGATTTATTACCAACACTGGCAGATATGGCCGGTATTAAATATCAAACCCAAAAACCTTTGGATGGACTTAGCCTGAAGCCCCTTTTACTGAAAGACAAAAAGGGATGGGACGAACGACTGATCATTTCTGACTGGAGCCGGCAGGTAAGCATACGAAGCCAGGAATACCGGTTAGACAATCAGGGAAAGTTATTCAACATGATAACCGATCCCGGCCAATTAACAGATATATCAGCTTCAGAACCCATTATTACAGAGAAGCTAAAGAAAGAAGCGGAAAAGTGGAAAACCGATGTTCTGGCTAAGATCTCCCCTGATGATCGAAGATTTCCGGTGGGGCATCCGGATTTCAAATACACCCAATTACCTGCCCGTGATGGGAAAGCTCACGGAAATATTGTAAGGTCAGGCAAGGCGCCTAACAGCTCGTTCTTTACCAACTGGACAAACCTAAGTGATAGAATCACATGGGATGTGGAAGTGTTATCAGAAGGTGACTTCGAAGCTGAAATATACTACACCTGCCCTTCCAGGGATGTAGGAGCTATGGTTCAATTGTCTTTCAATTCAAATATGATTACAGCAAAAGTTACTGAAGCAAACGATCCTCCTCTCAGAGGAATGGAGAATGACAGGGTTGAGCGGTCTGAATCGTATGTTAAAGACTTCAAACCATTAAAAGCAGGCATCATCCACCTTGAAAAAGGTACCGGTGAATTAACCTTAAAAGCGCTGGACATACCCGGATCAATGGTAATGGATTTCAGGTTGCTGATGCTAACAAGAATTAACTAAAAATATTGCAGCTTCTAACCCGGAAATTGTGGAGAAGTTGCGTAAGCAGGCTTTATCTTTTGATTCAACACTGACAACGGAGATTAGACCGGCATATTTAGTGGCAGGTGATATTACCTCACTTTGTAACAATGTAACAGCTCCCCATAGAACACCCGGTTACGCAGAGGGAATAATTAATTTGTCTTGTATTCAAATTTTACTGCTTTCAGCTCTTCATTGGCCTGAACAATCTTTATTTTAAGAGATTCCTTATATTTTACCACCTCTTTCATAATTGCATCATCACCTGTAGCAATAATCTGTGCAGCCAGGATACCTGCATTCTGAGCAGCATCAACACCCACGGTAGCTACCGGTATCCCGGGAGGCATCTGAAGAATGGAAAAAATGGAATCCAGTCCCTCAAGTGAAGTTTTTATAGGTACCCCGATAACAGGAAGGTGCGTCATGGCGGCAATTACACCGGGAAGATGTGCTGCCATACCTGCTGCAGCTATAATCACTTTTATTCCGCGTGCTGCTGCATTTCTTGCAAATTTTTCAACCTCTTCAGGTGTCCTGTGTGCCGACAGGGCATTCATCTCAAAAGGTATCCTGAAATCGTTAAGTATCTCTGCTGCTTTATCCATTACAGACAGGTCGGATGTGCTGCCCATGATGATGCTTACAATCGGTTTCATATAAAATATTTTAATTTAACTTGTTGATAAGGACAAAAATAAGCTATTATTTTCATATTTTCGCACCGGCTAACAGTTGAAAAATTGCCGTCATGAAAGAAATCCGGATACTCGATAAAAAGTTCAGAGAATTGATCACCGAAAAGGCCATCCGGAATAGGTTAGATGAACTCGCCCGGCAGATGAACAGCGACCTTGCAGGAAAAGATGTGGTTTTCCTCGGGATTCTTAACGGAGCATTTCTTTTTGCGGCTGACATCTTCAGGCGTATAGACATAAAGGCCAGAATATCTTTTGTGAAACTTGCGTCATACGAAGGTACAAGCTCTTCGGGAACAATTAAGGAACTTATCGGATGGAATGAAGATATTAAAAACAAGACAATTGTTGTTATCGAGGATATAGTTGACACTGGCAATACTCTGGAGCGAATCGTGGATGAGCTTGCAATCAGAAAGGCAAGTGAAGTCAAAATTGCCACTATGCTCTTCAAACCTGCAGCGTTTACGAAGGATATCTCTCTTGATTATGTCGGATTTGAAATACCAGACAATTTTGTGGTTGGTTACGGTCTCGACTATGACGGTTACGGACGGAATCTCCCATCAGTTTATACATTAATTAAGTAATTCGTAATTCGTAATTCGTAATTTGTAATTCGTAATTTAATTTGTAAAATGGTAAATTTTCTGATTTTTGGTCCTCCCGGTTCAGGTAAGGGAACTCAGTCGGTAAGACTGGCTGAGAAATTCAATCTTATTCATCTTTCAACAGGCGATATGCTTCGCGCTGAGATTACAGCAGGTACTGAACTTGGTAAAAAGATGAGTCTGATTATGTCGAAAGGTGAGCTTGTTCCGGATGAGGTTGTGATTGAGATGATTGCATATAAAATTGATAACAGTAAGGGGTCAGCAGGATTTCTCTTTGACGGTTTTCCACGAACAGTTGCGCAGACAATTGCTCTTGAGAAGATGCTGAATGTGCGAGGCATGAAGATCGACAGTATGCTTGTGCTTGATGTGGACCATGATGAGCTTGTAAAAAGATTAATCGCCAGAGCAGAATTATCAGGAAGACCTGATGATAAAGATCCTGCAGTTATTGAAAACAGGATTGATGTTTATAAAGAAAAAACTGAGCCGATTATTAATTATTGCAGAGAGAAAGGTATCTACCAACCGGTTAAAGGGATGGGGACCATTGAGGATATCTTTAAAAGGCTTGCTGATCAAATGAAGGAACTTATTTAACCACAGAGAAAACACAACTCTATGTCCGGATCCAATTTTGTTGATTATGTAAAAATTTACTGCCGCTCCGGTAACGGAGGCTCAGGATCTGCTCATTTCCGCAGGGAGAAATTTGAACCCAAAGGCGGGCCCGATGGTGGTGATGGAGGAAGAGGAGGGCACATAATACTGAAAGGGAATGATCAGATGTGGACTCTTTTGCATTTGAAGTATCAACGACATATTTTTGCGGGAAATGGAGTCGGGGGAAGCAGACAGACGTCAACAGGCGCTGATGGGAAAGATGTGACGGTTCCGGTTCCTCTTGGTACAATAGCAAAAAACAGCGCTACCGGAGAGACACTTTTTGAGATTACAAATAATGGTGAAGAGAAGGTACTGGCAAAAGGTGGAAGAGGAGGCCAGGGAAATACTCACTTCAAATCGCCCACAAACCAGACACCTCGCTATGCCCAACCCGGAGAACCCGGGATAGAAGATGAATTCATTCTCGAACTTAAAATTCTTGCTGATGTCGGGCTGGTGGGTTTCCCGAATGCAGGTAAATCAACATTGCTGTCGGTAGTATCGGCAGCTAAACCTAAAATTGCCGACTATGCTTTTACAACTCTTGTACCGAACCTTGGAATAGTCAGCTACAGGGATGAAAAATCATTCGTCATTGCTGATATCCCCGGTATTATTGAAGGAGCGCATGAAGGCAAAGGTCTTGGAATCAGGTTTTTAAGGCATATTGAAAGAAACTCTATGCTACTGTTCATGATCCCGGCTGACAGCAATAACATTAAAGAGGAATATGAAATACTGATTAATGAATTGAAGATGTATAATCCTGAATTGCTCGATAAAAAGCGTGTTCTTGCAATTTCAAAATCCGATATGCTCGATGAAGAGCTGATAAATGAAATAAGAAAAGATCTTCCTGAAATTCCAAGGGTATTTATCTCCTCTCTGACCAGCCAGGGAATAATTACCCTGAAAGATATGATATGGAAAGTGCTTAACAATGAATGATTGACAATTTATGCTTGAACGACTTGATCAACAGCTTTTCCTTTTTCTGAACTCATTAAACTCCCCTTTCTGGGACTCTGTGATGCATGCTATAAGTGGCAAGGTAATATGGGCCCCACTGTATCTTGCCATCCTCATCTTCCTGGGTATAAGGTACAAGAGAAAATTCCTTATTATTCTCCTGTTTATTATTCTGGCTGTAACACTTGCTGATCAGTTTTCTGTACAGCTTTTCAAAAATCTTGTTCAGCGATTGCGTCCTTGTCATGAACCCTCTCTTGAAGGGCTGGTTCACCTCGTGAATGGTGAATGTGGAGGACAGTTCGGGTTTGTCTCTTCACATGCAACAAACTCATTTAACGTGGCTATTCTTAGCCTGCTATTAATCAAAAAAAGGTGGTTTACAATAAGTATAATCTTATGGGCAATAGTTGTAGGATACAGCAGGATCTACCTTGGAGTCCACTACCCCGGCGATGTGATCTGCGGTTCATTACTGGGGGCATTTACAGGTTGGATTATCTATAGATTATATGTATTGACCGATAATAAAATACTTCAGAACAGAATTTTTTTTAATTCTCCTGAACCATAGTAAACCAATGTTATGTTCTGCATAACCCTGGAATCTGACGATCCGTTCTTTAATCTCGCGATTGAAGAATTACTCCTTAAAAACAGTGAGGAAGAGTATCTGATCCTTGGTATCAATAATCCTTCCGTGATTATTGGAAAGCATCAATCGGCCCACAAGGAGGTAAATACGAAATTTGTCATTGAGAATGATATCCCTGTCATCAGGAGGATTTCAGGAGGGGGAACGGTGTTTCACGACAAGGGTAATCTTAATTTCACCTTTATCAGACAAAGCGAAGCCGGTAAACTGGTTGATTTCCGGAAGTATACCGGACCGGTCATTGATTTCTTATCGTCTCTGGAGGTTGAGGCCAAATTTGAGGGTAAAAACGACATTAAAGTTGGCGGATTAAAGATATCCGGAAATGCTGAACATGTTTACCGGAACAGGGTCCTTCATCATGGTACACTGCTGTTCAGCTCTTCCCTCGATATGCTGAAAAATTCTTTGCGAAAAGATACATCTTGTTATACATCCAGGGCTGTTGAGTCGACCCCGTCTTCAGTAATAAATC
The DNA here is from genome assembly GCA_026391555.1 of Bacteroidia bacterium. Lineage (GTDB taxonomy): Bacteria > Bacteroidota > Bacteroidia > Bacteroidales > VadinHA17 > LD21. The sequence continues at coordinate 47,187 of JAPLEB010000039.1, forward strand.
TGAAAGAAAAACTTGTTAAATTCAGGGATATTTATGAGTTCAAAACAGAAATAATGAGCTACTTTCTTCAGAATATGGCAGGTGCAGTAAATTACGCGCTTTCTCCTTCAGAAAAAGAAGCAGCAGAATCGCTTGCCATGTCAAAATATAGAACATGGGAGTGGAATTATGCATACGGTCCTGAATATACCTTTAATAATAGCATTCAGGTAAACGCTAAACATGTATCGTGCCGGATGTTTGTCAGGGATGGGATAATAAAGGAATGTGAGATAAAAGGTTCAGGAGAACTGGCTTTAATAAGTGAAAAACTGATAGGTTGCAGGCATATGGTTCCTGACCTTATGAATTTTTTCAAAGATGAAAATATTTTAATATCAGCAGAGGAGGTTTATAATTTCTTTTAATTTGTTATTTTTCAGTAAGAATTTTTAATATTGATCTCTGTGTCTCTCTGTGTAAGTTCTTTTTTGGTTACGCAGAGTTCCACAGAGGTTTTAAAATGTGATATTATTTTATGGATATTATTAAATCACTTATTGTCTGGCTAATAGGTATTTGCTTCTTGTTAATTCTTTTTCCACTTACCTTTCTGGTGTGGTTGCTTGTTCTTCCATTCGACAGGGAAAGATCTGTGACTCACTGGTTGCTGGTTTATCAGGGATTGATCCTATGGCACCTGATACCAATCTGGAGAACAAAGATTGAAGGCAGGGAAAAAGCTGTAAGAGGAACAACATACGTGATCATTTCGAACCATCAGTCAATTCTCGATATTCTGTTAATAAACTGTCTCAGGTATAAATTCAAATGGCTGTCAAAAATAGAAAATGTTAAAGTCCCTGTACTGGGATGGTACCTGAGAATGGCCGACTATATTACTGTCGACAGAGGTAATGAAGAGAGCAAAACCGAAATGCTTGAGAAATCATATAGTTGTCTGAAAAGGAGGATCTCGGTTATGATCTTTCCTGAAGGAACCCGTTCCATGGACAAAGAGATAGGCTTTTACAAGAGAGGGGCTTTCCAGCTTGCAATACAAGCGGATGTTCCCATCCTTCCTGTTCTTATTGACGGAACCGGGGGTATACTTCCTAAACATGGTCTGGTATTCGGCAGTGGTCATCAGATAAGTATCAGAGTGCTTGATCCGATTCTTCCTGTCTCTTTCCTTACAGCCAATCCTGATGAACTTGCACAGAGAATCAGTTCCATGATGAAAAAGGAGTTGGCAGAATTCAGATCCAAAAGGGATTCCTTATGACACATAGCATTTCATACCGGAGGTTGCTTAACAAAATGGGCTATTATAATTATCAGAATGGGCTGATATATCGTCATCTGAACCAGGAAGGCGGATGGGACAATCATCTTAGTCGCTGTAGAAATTTTATCATTAAAGCATTGGATTTTTGCAAACCTGAAAAGGTAACAGTTCTTGGAAGCGGCTGGCTTCTGGAACTGCCACTCGCAGAGATGATTGAAAAAACAGAAAAAGTCTGCCTGGTAGATATTGTTCACCCTCCTGAGGTGATCAGCCAGACCGGATGTCTTAAGAATGTAGAACTAATAGAGCAAGATGTTACAGGTGGTTTAATAGAGGAGGTATGGCAAAAAACAGGGAAATACTCGTTCTTTAATAAACTGCAATCACTCGAAAATATTGTTATCCCGGAATATAAGCCGGAGTGTGATCCGGGGATGGTAATATCACTTAATATACTTACCCAGCTTGAACCACTCCTGATAGATTTTTTAAGAAAGAGGTCAAAAATTACGGAAGAAGAATTTAACCGCTTCAGAGCTGAAATACAGAAGAAGCATATTGATTTTCTGAAAAAGTACAAATCTGTATTAATAACTGATATAAATGAAATATTTATTGATAGTTCCGGTAATGCTACTAACAAATCCACAGTAGTTACAGATATCCCTGAAGGAAAATATAAAGAGGAGTGGGACTGGCATTTTGATCTTGTCAGATCCGATTATTATAAAAAGAGATCATTGTTAAAGGTTGCTGCACTTTTACTGTAGCCCGGCATTTATCAACACTTTTCCTGTAATCGTAAATGTCAATAAATCAGATAAATATTTATTATCTGGACTTTTTGCAACTTTTTCAGTTTGAAAATTCGGGACGATTGTTGAAAAATTGACTAAAAGCGCCTCTTGTAATTAATTATATTTGCGCAAAATTCTGCAAAATGTCAGTTGGATATTCGGAAGAGCATATAAAAACCCTGGAGTGGAGAGAACATATCCGGCTAAGGCCTGGTATGTATATCGGGAAGCTTGGTGACGGGTCTTCTCATGACGATGGTGTGTATGTACTACTCAAAGAGGTTATGGACAATGCCATTGACGAGTTCATGATGGGGAATGGCAAAAAAATTGATGTCTCAATTAACAGTAAAGAGGTCAGAGTGAGAGACTACGGGCGGGGCATCCCGCTTGGTAAGTTACTGGATGCTGTTTCCAAAATGAACACAGGGGCAAAGTACGATTCAAAAGCCTTTAAAAAATCTGTAGGTCTTAACGGTGTCGGGGTTAAAGCAGTTAACGCCCTGTCAAGCAGTTTTATAATAAAGTCGATGCGTGAAGGACAGGTCAAGGCCATTGAGTTTGAACTTGGTAATACAAAAAAAGATCATCCGCTTGAGCCGACAAATGAGGAGAATGGAGTAGAGGTAATATTTCAGCCCGATGAAGGGATGTTCGGTAACTACTTTTATATTTCGGAATATGTAGATACTATGCTGAAAAACTACGTATACCTCAATGCAGGCCTTGTAATCAACTTTAACGGGAATAAATTCTTCTCCCGTAACGGACTGGTCGATTTGCTTAACGAGAACATGAGTAAGGAGGGTCTTTACCCCATCATTCAACTGAAAGGCGAGGATATTGAGGTAGCATTTACTCATGGATTACAGTATGGGGAAGATTATTACAGCTTTGTGAACGGGCAGAATACTACGCAGGGAGGAACTCATCTTATTGTTTTCAGGGAAGCAATTGTAAAGACAATAAGGGATTTTTATAAAAAAGATTATGACCCTTCCGACATCCGGTCGTCAATAATTGCAGCTATCAGCATTAAAGTGGAAGAACCTATCTTTGAATCGCAGACAAAGACCAAACTGGGGTCGAAAGATATGGGCCCCGAGGGGCCATCAGTCAGAAATTTCATAAGTGAGTTCATAAAAAAACAGTTAGACGATTATCTTCATAAGAACCCCGAAACAGCGAGGATCATACTGAAAAAGATACAGGATTCAGAGAAAGAGAGAAAGGATATTTCTTCGATCCAGAAACTGGCAAGGGACAGGGCAAAAAAAGTGAGTCTGCATAATAAAAAGCTGAGAGATTGCCGTACGCATTATAACTCAAATGATTCAAATAAGCTTGATTCAACAATTTTCATAACTGAGGGTGACTCGGCCAGCGGTTCAATAACAAAATCGAGAAATGTTGAAACACAGGCAGTATTCAGCCTCCGTGGAAAGCCTCTCAACTGTTTTGGTCTTACAAAAAAAATCGTTTATGAGAACGAGGAATTTAACCTTCTTCAGGCGGCGCTTAATATTGAAGACGGAATCGAAAATCTGAGATATAATAATGTGGTGGTTGCTACTGATGCCGATGTAGATGGAATGCATATAAGACTCCTTCTTCTCACTTTTTTTCTTCAGTTTTTTCCCGACCTGGTCAGAAAAGGCCATGTTTATATTTTACAGACGCCACTCTTTCGTGTCAGAAATAAAAAAGAGACAAGGTATTGTTATTCTCCTGATGAAAAAACAAAAGCCATTTCAGCTCTGGGCCCAACTCCTGAGATAACACGATTTAAAGGTTTAGGCGAAATATCTCCTGATGAGTTTGCGAATTTCATCGGGAAGGATATGCGACTGGAGCCGGTAAGGATGAAGAAAAACGACTCTGTAAATGGTTTTCTGGAATTTTTTATGGGCAAGAATACGCCTGACAGACAGGATTTTATAATTGAAAACCTGAGAATTGAAGATGATTTTATAGACGAAGAAAAGTGAAATATTTTTATTAAGGAATTGCGTGTTTGTACATGGAAGAATCAGATATTAATATCAGCAATACAGAAGGTATAGAAAAAATTCCTCAAGGACCGGTTGCTCTTCATTCAGTAACGGCTCTATCGGGTATGTACCAGAACTGGTTTCTGGATTATGCGTCATACGTTATTCTCGAAAGAGCAGTTCCTCATCTGCATGACGGACTAAAACCGGTTCAGCGCCGCATCCTCCATTCTATGAAGAGGATGGATGACGGACGTTATAACAAAGTTGCAAATATCATAGGTCACACAATGCAGTTCCATCCTCATGGTGATGCTTCAATTGGTGATGCATTGGTTCAGCTGGGGCAGAAAGATCTGCTTGTTGATGCACAGGGTAACTGGGGAAATCTTCTGACCGGCGATAGCGCTGCAGCTCCAAGATACATTGAGGCAAGACTTTCGAAGTTTGCAATAGAGGTGGTTTTTAACCACAAAACAACCGAGTGGAAGTTATCGTACGACGGTCGAAACAAGGAGCCTGTTACTTTACCTGTAAAGTTTCCGTTGCTTTTAGCAATGGGAGTAGAAGGTATTGCTGTCGGTCTGGCATCAAAAATTCTTCCTCATAACTTTAATGAACTCATAGATGCAACAATTGATTACCTGCAGGGTAAGAATTTTGTAATTTATCCCGATTTTCCAACAGGTGGTATGGTCGATGCTTCGAAATACAACGACGGACAGCGGGGAGGAGTAATTAAAGTAAGGGCAAAGATCGAGAAAGTTGATAAAAAGGCGCTGATTATCACGGAGATACCGTTTGGAAAAACGACCACTACTTTGATTGAATCAATAATCAAGGCGAACGATAAGGGAAAGATAAAGATCAGAAAGATCGATGATAATACATCGGCAAATGTCGAAATAGTTGTACATCTTATTCCGGGTGTTTCGCCAGATAAGACAATTGATGCACTTTATGCACTTACCGATTGTGAATATTCAATATCACCTAATACCTGTGTGATAACAGATAATAAACCTTCATTCATGGGGGTTAGTGCCATACTGCGACATTCTGCCGACAAAACTGTTGAACTTCTTAAGAATGAACTTGAGATCAGGCAGAGCGAGCTTCAGGAGGAATGGCACACGTCGTCTCTCGAAAAAATATTCATCGAGGAGAGGATTTACCACGATATTGAAGAGTGCGAAACATGGGAAGCTGTTATTGTGGCAATCGACAAAGGGCTGACTCCGTTCAAAAAACTGCTGTTAAGGGAAGTAACAAGAGAGGATATTATCCAGTTGACAGAGATTAAGATAAAGAGAATCTCGAAATTTGATGTTAAAAAGGCTGACGAACATATAAAAGGAATTGAGACTGAGCTTGAAGAGGTAAAAAATCATCTTCGCAACATAATTCCTTTCGCTATAAACTATTTCAGACAGATAAAGAAAAAGTATGGTAAGGGGAGGGAAAGAAAAACCGAGATCAGGAGCTTCGATACTATTGAAGCAACGAAAGTGGTTGCCAACAATGCAAAACTCTATATTAATTACAAGGAAGGCTTTATCGGTACCGGCCTGAAAAAAGATGAGTTTATCTGCGATTGTTCAGATATTGATGATGTAATAGTTATCAGGAAAGATGGAGTATATCTTATAACGAAGGCGGCCGATAAAGTATTTGTAGGTAATGATATTCTGTATGCCCAGGTTTTCCTGAAGAATGATGAGCGTACCATATATAATATTGTATATCAGAATGGGAAAGATGGTCCTCTTCTTGCCAAAAGATGTGCCATTTCAGGTCTGACACGCGATAAAGAATATAACCTGACCAGGGGAACACCGGGTTCGAAAATAGTATATTTCAGTGCAAACCCGAATGGTGAAGCTGAAGTAATTAAGGTTCATCATAAACCAAAGGCACGGCTTAAAAAGCTCGTCTTTGAATTTGATTTCGGCCAGATGAATATAAAGGGGAAATCCTCGATGGGTAATATTCTTACGAAGAATGCAGTTAATAAAATCAGCCTTAAAGAGAAAGGGCTCTCAACCCTTGGCGGAAGAAAGATCTGGTTCGATGATGCTGTATTCAGGCTTAATGTTGACGGAAGAGGACTTTTCCTTGGTGAGTTCAGTTCCGATGATAAGATACTTGTAATTACGAAAAACGGATTTTTCAGAAATGCGGCATTTGATCTGTCAAACCATTTTGAAGACAGCATCCTTATAATTGAGAAATTCAGGCCCGGGAAAGTCTATTCAGTCATATACTGGGATGCTGAGCAGAAATTTTATTATGTTAAAAGGTTCACAATTGAGGAATCGGAGAAACCACAGTGTTTCATAAATGAAGATCCCGAATCGAAACTTATTAGTATCACAGAAGTTGAATATCCGCGTTTCGAAATTTATTTCGGGGGTAAGCATAAGGACCGGGGAAATGAGATAATTGAAGTGGCTGAATTTATTGGTGTAAAGAGTTATAAGGCTAAAGGGAAAAGGATGACCAGTTATATGGTCGAAAACATACAGGAGATTGAACCTGTTGTAATAAAAGAGGCTGCAGTAATGATTGAGGAAAAAACCGACGAGGAATATCAACAACCTGTTATTCATGAAGATACTGCACAGATGAAACTTGAATTGTGATGCTCGGCAGCAACATAGTATACATAATTGGTTTTATGGGAAGCGGTAAGTCAACCGCTGGGAAAAAGCTGGCTTCGCTTCTTGGTTGGTCATTTATTGATCTTGACAAAAGAATTGAAGAACATACCGGCAGAACAATTTCTGAAATTTTTTCACAACATGGAGAAATCTATTTCCGTAATGTTGAATCAGAAATTCTTAAAATTCTTAAATCTCAGACAAACACTATAATATCAACGGGCGGTGGAACCCCTTGCTATGGTGATAATATGGATCATATGCTTAAAACCGGCCTTACTGTTTATCTGAAATTAACGCCGGGACAATTGAAAAGCCGCCTTTCTGAATCAACGGGCGAAAGGCCCTTAATAAATGATTTAAGCAACGACGGGTTGCTTAGTTTCATTGAGGAGAAACTTGCTTACCGTGAAAAATGTTATAACCGTGCTGAAATAATTGTTGAGGGAATTACTCTTGATATTAATTTATTAAATTCCCTTATTAAATCCAGCCTGAACATCTGATCTCCATAATCTTCGATTTTTTTTTAGTTGATAAGAAGTTTATTAACCAGCCAGCCATCCGCCATCTGACGGATGCTATCAATTTTCCCGGTAATATATTTGAAACTGTCCAGTTGGAAGACCGAAGTTCGAAGTCCAAAGACTTGTAAATCTTATTACATTCGATTCCCGGCTTCCGGCTCCTTTATTGTTTATCCGGTCCGGTACACATTCCCGGGGTAGCATTTTACCAATCCCTTGAACTCCATCTGAAGTAGCTGTGAGGATAATTTGTAAACAGGAATTTCAAGAGACCGGCATATTGTGTCAATGGTCAGTTCCCCTTGTTTCATCAGTAATTCATAGATCAGTTTTTCTGTATCATCAAGTTCGGAAAATAATGTTCTCTGGACAGGGGGTTTTGACTTTTCCGGTTTCCAGTTAAGGAAGTATTCGATATTATCAGAACACTCTGTAAGTACTGCTTTATTACCCCGGATAAGGCTATTGCAGCCGGCTGACCATTGATCATCCGGTCTCCCGGGTACAGCAAAAACATCGCGGTTATATGAATTGGCAATATCTGCTGTTATGAGTGCACCTCCCTTTATTCCTGACTCGATAACCAGTGTAGCATCAGATAGGCCGGCAATTATCCGGTTTCTTTTTATAAAATTATTGCGCTCTGGAAGTGCATCTGAAAGGAAATCAGTAAGCAGGCCTCCCTTTTTAACCATTTCTTTTGCTATAAATGTATGGACAGCAGGATAGGTGGTTTTAAATCCATGCCCCAGAACCCCGATAGTTTGCAGGTTATTTGAAAGGGCTGCCTTATGAGCATTAATATCAATACCATAAGCAAGGCCGCTGACAATGATAAGATCGGGATGCCCTGCTGCCAGTCCACCTATAATCTTATCACATATTTCCCTGCCACGGGTGGTGGCATTACGTGTACCAACTACACTTAAAATCTTTACTGCATTTAGATCGCAGTTACCCATGAAGAAAAATACTACCGGAGAATCGTCACATTGCCTGAGCCTGAAAGGATAATCATTATCAAGATAGAAATAGGTTCTGATGTTGTTCTTACTGATATATTCAGCCTCCTGTTCCGCGGTATCGAGATACGATCTGTCACTGATATATTTTGCAATACCTGATCCGATTCCGGGTATTTTGATAAGGTTTCTGTATGGTTCATGAAAAATCGCTTCCACGCTTCCGAAATGTGATACAAGTTTTCGGGCATTAATGTCACCGATACGTGGAATCAGACCTAAAGCAATTTTATGCTTAAGTGATACTTCTGGCATAGCACAAAAAAATTGAGACATACAAATATATAAAAAAGACCTCTTTTCAGAAGTCTTTTCTCATTTTATTTTCAAATTGAAATCGTCCTAGATAACTCCCATATCAAGCATTGAGTTTGCTACTTTCAGGAATCCTGCAATATTTGCACCTTTCACATAGTCAACATAGCCGTTTTCCCTTTTCCCATGTTTAACGCACTGGTCATGAATATTGCACATGATCTCATGCAGACGGTCATCAACCTCCTTACTGTTCCAGCGAAGCTTCATTGAGTTCTGGGTCATTTCCAGTCCCGATGTAGCAACCCCACCGGCATTAACTGCTTTACCTGGAGCAAATAATATCTCATGTTTATGAAATTCCTCAACAGCTTCCGGGGTACAACCCATATTTGATACTTCAGCTACAAGGATAGCGCCATTGTTGATCAGTTTTTTTGCATCTTCACCGGTAAGTTCATTCTGGGTTGCACATGGGAGTGCAATATCAACTTTGACTTCCCATGGGCGTTTACCTTCATGAAATTCAACACCTTCAAATGCATAAGAATAAGGTTTTACTATATCTTCATTAGAAGAACGAAGTTCAAGCATAAAATCAATTTTCTTTCCGGAAATTCCTTCCAGATCATAAACATAACCATCGGGACCTGAGATAGTAACAACTTTACCTCCCAGTTCGGTAGCTTTTAGAGCAGCACCCCAGGCTACATTGCCAAATCCTGATATTGAAATTGTTTTTCCCTTAAGAGTTTCATTTTTGGCAGCCAGCATTTCCTTTGCAAAATAGATACCACCAAAACCGGTAGCTTCAGGACGTATAAGCGAACCACCCCAGTTACTTCCTTTACCTGTAAGAACGCCTGTATGATCTCCCTTCAGTCTTTTGTACATCCCGTACAGGAATCCTATTTCACGCCCGCCAACTCCTATATCACCGGCAGGTACATCAGTCTCAGGACCAATATACTTCCACAATTCAAGCATGAAAGACTGACAGAAGCGCATGACCTCTGCATTTGATTTTCCTTTTGGATCGAAGTCTGAACCACCTTTACCACCGCCCATTGGAAGAGTAGTTAGTGCGTTCTTGAATGTCTGCTCAAATCCGAGGAACTTAAGGATTGAAAGATTAACACTCGGGTGGAAGCGAAGGCCTCCTTTGTAGGGACCAATAGCATTATTGAACTGGATACGGTAACCCAGGTTAACTTTTACATTTCCTTCATCATCAACCCAGGGAACTTTAAAAGTTATTGCACGATCAGGTTCAATGAGACGTTCAATAATGTTTGCAGATTCAAACTGCGGGTTTTCGTTATAAACCTCTTCAATCGATTCCAGCACTTCTCTTACTGCCTGTAAATACTCAACCTCTCCGGGATGCTTCTTTTCGAGGTTGTTCATGATTTTATCTACGTTCATTATGTTGAAATTTTATTTGATAATCAGGGTCAAAAATCAGCTATCCAAATTTGAGGTTGTTATAAATCATTAAAAATGATAAAACTCATGTTATCAGGTGATAACCTTCACGACTGGGGAGCATATAAATTCAATGACCTGATTACTTTAGCTCTCTCCTTCCGATTTAGGGCGCTGATGTAAACAGGCGGATATTTTGCAACGCCTTCATTAATCTGCTGGAAAAGCGTAATGCTTTGTATCAGACCAAACAATCTGGATTCAATCTTATATCCGGAGAATGTTTTTTTATTTATTTCAACAGAATTCTTTTTCCCGCCAACCACTCCTGCAGTAAAATATCTGAAAATTATGCTTTCCCCTTCATCAGAATAGCTGATAAATTGATAATTGAGGGACATTGGCAGAAAAACAACGAACAGATAAATTCCCACAAGAATAAGTGTCCAGGCAGTATCGTCCATTCCAAAAAGCGGGTATTTAATAAGTTTTGCCGCATAAGTCAGACCAATGTATGTCAGTAATACAACTGTAGCTCCGAATAGTTTGATTCTCAGGCTTATGATCGTTCTGCTGTTGTCGAAAGTCATTTAAAAATATTTTCGTAAAATTAGTCTGTTTTTTTCAATAAGTATTGTTAATCAGGAAAAAACTAAGAAAGACTGTTCAAGTCCATTTATGAAAGTTAATCTTCCGACTTCCGACTTATTAGTTATTATTATGATCACAATCTGTTGACATAAAGAAACTAATCATATTTTTGTATAACTAACCAACCGGCTTTGAACGATCTTTTGCTGATAGAAGGACTCGGGCGAAGGGATAAAGTAGTATTTGATTATATTTTCAATTATTACTATTCATCTCTTTGTGCATTTTCAATGCAGTATCTCAATGACCGTAATGCCGGTGAAGACCTGGTACAGGACTTTTTTGTTGCTCTCTGGATAGAGGCTCCCAATTTGCAAATCCGGTCATCACTAAAGTCATATTTGTTTGCCTGTGTCAAAAACCGATGCCTCGACTTCCAAAAGCATCAAAAGGTCACTGAAAAATACAGGGCATACGTTCTTTTCTCGGCAGAGAGCGGCGACGACACCACTGATCACTATCTTGCAGAATCCGAACTTCGCCAGGCCATTAAAAAAAGCCTGGAAAAACTTTCACCCCGCTGTCGTGAGATTTTTGAATTGAGCCGTCTCAAAGGCTTGTCAAACCAGGAGATATCCGAACAACTGGGAATTTCTAAACGAACGGTCGAGTTACAGATCAGTAACTCATTGAAAATCCTCCGGAAGGAGCTTATTGAATATCTTCCGCTTTGGCTTATTGCCTGGTTGATCGGCTAGTCAGCAAAGGCGTGTTAAGTAACCCATCCCCCGCCCCCTTCCCTTATTCTTTAAGAGAAGGAGGACGGAAGGATGAGTTAAGATGAAGAGAGCATCATAATAAATGCAAACTATTATATATGTGTACCATTGACTTTTGTCGTCTTACCACCGAACAGGCGAAAGAGCATGATTAATTTTATAAATTTAGTTTAAAAAAGATGAAGTTTACTTTTAGTGATGTTGAAGAGTCATTGCCCGGATATTTGTCAGGCGACTTGTCTGATAATGATCGGTCGATAGTTGATGAATGGAGAAAGGAGTCACCTGAAAACGAAGCTCTCTACCGCGAAAGCCTGAAAGCATGGGAAGCCATACCACTGTTGCATGAGATGGAACAGTTCAACTCTTTCGAAGCGTTGAAAAAAGTCAATACAAGATTATCTCAAACCTATTCTTCAAAATGGTGGGTTATTATTCAGCGTGTTGCCGCAATATTACTGCTCCCATTGTTGGTCTATTCCGGCTATCTTACAATACGAAATCTCTCAATAAAGAAATTACCGGGAGAACATGTGATGATGCAAACCGTCACTTCCCGGCAGGGGATGGTAACGCAGTTTTCACTTGCCGACGGCACAAAGGTTTGGCTGAATTCAGGTTCCGAATTGCAGTTCCCGATTCTTTTTACCGGAGATATGAGGGAGGTGAAGCTGAGAGGAGAAGCATTTTTTGAGGTTGTTAAGAATGAAAAACAACCTTTCAGGGTGAATGCAAAGGAACTTAAAGTTGATGTTTTAGGCACTTCTTTCAATGTCATGAGTTATGATGACGACACACAATCGGAAGTAATACTTATTGAGGGAAAGGTCAGTTTATCAGCAGAAAAAGGACAGGTTAAAAAAGACTATGGCACGATACATCCCGGGCAAAGGGCCGTTTTTATAGGAGAATCTCAGGAAGTTTATACTGAAAAGGTTGCGATTGCAAAATATATATCATGGCGCGATGGCAATCTTATTTTCCGCGATGACCCGATGGAAGATGTAATCAGACGGTTAAGCCGTTGGTTCAATGTTGAGTTTGTTATTAATGATCCTGAAATAAAAAGATATATCTATACAGCAACTTTCAGAAACGAAAACCTTGACCAGGTGTTGAAGTTATTAAAACTGTCGGCTCCGATCGATTACCGGATTATAGAGAGCAAACAGTTGCCTGACAATGAATTCACGAAACGAAAAATTTACCTTATGAAGAGAAAGATATAAAAAAATACCGGGAATGATGTTTGGACGCATCAGCCCCGGCATAAAACCGGTTCTCTTTTGTGTGAAAGATAACCGTGATTATTAGTAATAACTAAAACCATTCCAAAGTTATGAAAAATTTTTTATGTGTAATGCGGAGATGTCAAAAAAACCCCCATCTTCGAAAATTCTGGATGACAATGAAGCTAATGATGGTAATGTTTTTTCTGGCTATCACCAACCTGATGGCTTCTGAAGCTTACTCGCAAACTACCAGAATGACCTTGCAACTTAAAGATGCAACGGTCAAAGAGGTGTTAAACAAGATCGAAGAAAACAGCGAGTTCTTCTTTCTCTACAACGGCAAACTTGTAGATGTCGATCGAAAAGTATCTGTGGACGTTAATGATCAAAAGATCAACGAAATTCTCAGCGACCTGTTCCGGGGAACCGATGTATTTTATACTGTTGTTGACCGGCAAATTGTATTGACCGACAAAGCCAGTCAAAACAGTTTTGTTCAGTTTGGCAGTCAGCAGCAACAAAAAGTTACCGGTACTATTACCGACAAGAATGGTGCACCTGTTCCCGGTACGAACGTTGTTGTTACCGGAACAACCCAGGGTGCAATGACCGATATTGCCGGTAACTACAGTATTGATATTCCTAAGGGAGCAAAAAGCCTGACATTCTCATTTATCGGGATGGTACCCCAGGAGATCAGCATCGGGACATCAATACAAATCAATGTAACAATGACTGAGTCGGCAACTGCGCTCGAAGAGGTAGTTGTGATAGGTTACGGGACTTCAAAGAAGATAGATCTTACAGGTTCTATTTCTTCTGTGAAGGCAGATGAGTTAAACAAAGGCGCTTCAGTCTCTGTGGACCAGTTGCTTTCCGGAAGGATGGCTGGTGTTAGGATAACTCAAAACAGCGGTGAACCAGGTGGTGAAAGTTCTATTAGAATCCGCGGAACAAGTTCAATAACAGGAGGGAATAATCCTTTATTTGTATTGGATGGCATGCCTATTGACAACTCCCCTTTAATTACTGAGACAGGAGTGGGTATTTCGCCAACCAGAACTTCAAGGAATCCTTTAAATCTGATAAATCCTGATGATATTGAGTCCGTGGAAGTCTTAAAAGATGCTTCAGCCACAGCTATTTATGGTGCAAGAGGTGCTAACGGAGTTATTCTTATTACTACAAAAAAAGGTACATCAGGGCAAACAAAAATAACTTATAACTATAGCGGAGGCGTTCAAACTCTTGCCCGAAAACTTGAAGTTTTGGACGCTTTGAATTTCGCTACTATAATAAATGACATCTGTTCACAGCAAGGTCAATCTTTACTATTTCCTGATATTGGCGCTATTACTAACAATACTGACTGGCTTGACGAAGTAACCAGAACTGGATATATTCAGAATCATAACTTTAATGTTTCAGGAGGGAATGAAAAGAACAAGTTATACGCATCCGTTGGTTATTATAACCAGAAAGGGATTGTTATGAGTTCCGGGTTGAACAGATACACTGCCAGAATTAATGCAGAATCCACTCTCTCACAAAGGTTTAAATACGGCATTAACTTAACAAATTCATATATTATTGATGATGAGGTGCCTTCTGGTACAGGATTCAATACCACGGGAGGGATAATATATAGTGCTTTGGAATCCGATCCAACCACGCCTGTTTATGATGCTAATGGTACCTTCTTTACATCATACGATGTCGATTACGAAAATCCTGTTGCTCTTGCAGATGTTTCCACCTTCACAAAGACAAGCAGAATGATGGGAAATACATACGCCGAATATAATATTTTACCATCTCTTAAAGCTAGAGTAAATGTTGGTTTTGACTTAACAAATTCAAAAAAAGACACTTATATCCCAACAACACTTAAAATGGGGATATCGCGGAATGGCATTGCATCTGTCTATACCGCAAAAAGATTCGCCAATTTGTTTGAAGGAACACTGAATTATTCAAAAGAGTTTTATGGGCATAATATTGGAGCTTTAGCTGGTTGCACCTGGGAAGATTTTACCGCTGACGGCGTTTCTGTAGATATATCGGATTTCCCATCTGATGTGACACTTACAAACAACCTGGGGATTGGAAATACTGAAATGGATAATCTTTCAAGTTATAAAAATAGTAATCGGCTTATTTCATATCTCTGGCGTATAAATTATAACTATCAAAGTAAGTATTATTTTACTGGTGCTTTCCGGGCTGATGGATCGTCCAAGTTTGGAATCAATAATAAATTTGGTTATTTCCCATCTTTTGCTGTGGCATGGAGGGTATCAGAAGAGAGTTTTATGGATAATTTAAAAACTATAAATAATATGAAACTAAGGGTAAGCTGGGGGAAAACCGGGAACCAGGATATTGGTAACTATAGCTCGTTATCAACATTCGGATCAGGAGCTTATGCTATTCTTAATGATTTGCAAATTACAGGTGTCTCACCCGCACGTATACCCAATCCTGACTTGAAATGGGAAACTACCTCTCAATTTGATATTGGATTTGACCTTAGTCTGTTCAAGAGTAGGATATCAGCCACAGTTGATTACTTTGACAAATTAACAACAGATCTTTTACTTGACGTGCCAATTCCAATGACCTCTGGATTTTCAACTATTCTTTCAAATGTAGGGGTTGTTAGCAACAAGGGAATTGAATTGAATATCGAATCTGTAAGTATCCTTAAACAGAACTTTTCCTGGACTACTTCAGTAACATTCACCTCAATAAAAAACAAAGTAGTTGATCTGGGAGGAGTTACCCAAATAATTACAGGAGATCTTCCCCATACTCCAGGTATAACTATTATAAAGGAAGATTATCCTTTAAATAGTTATTATGGAACTATTGTAGACGGTATCTGGCAAATTGATGATGATATTGCGAATTCCGCTCAACCTACTGCCCAACCAGGATTCCCAAAATGGAGAGACCTTAACAATGACAAAATTATTAATTCGTTGGATATGACTACTATTGGAAGTCCCTTTCCTGATTTTTCTTTAGGAATAAGAAATACTTTACAATATAAAAATTTTACACTTGATTTATTCTTCTCTGGAGATTTCGGACAGGAGATATTCAATTTAAATCTAGTTAATTCATTGATGCCACTAGAATACAGAAGGAACCGCTTTGCAGAACCCATGCTTAACCGATGGACTCCTGAAAATCCTACAAACAAATGGCCTTCGGGAGTTAACACAAGCCTTTGGGGTGGGTCAAAAGTCAATTCATTGGGTGTTCAGAATGGAACATTTTTCAGGCTTAAAAGCTCTAAATTGAGTTATAATCTTGATTTTAATAAAGTCAAATTCCTGGATAATGCAACAATCTATATCCTGGGTGATAACCTTCTTCTATTTACGGACTATTTGGGATTTGATCCGGAGGTTAATGCTATGGGTAATAATTCAGCCGCGGCCGATTATAGTCCCTATCCGAGCGCAAGGACTATCACTTTTGGAATAACAATTGGTTTTTAACTAAAATTTATAACAAAATGAAATCAAAAAATACTAAAACAGGAGTAAAATATGTAATCATTGTATTACTATTTGTTTTATCTTCTTGTGAAAACCAACTCAAGGAGATCCCTTATTCTCAGTTTTCTCCTGACAACTTTCTCATTACTGAATCAGGACTAAATGATGTGCTTGTTTCTGCCTATGGGAATATGCATCTACATGCCTTTAATCAGAACATAATTACATATATGGAAGAAGCCTGTACTGATATTATGCTTCAGAGTGGTGGAGGCCAGGAACTAAGTGCTTCTAAAATAATTGGTTTTGTTTGGGATTCTCAACATTCTGATATTGCCAAAATTTTTAAACTTTTATATGTTCCTATACGTGATGTAAATATTTTTCTTGATAATACTACCAACGTTAATTTCATATCCACGAATAAAGAAACAAGAATTGCTGAGGCCAAGGCAATCCGCGCCTATTGCTTTTATATGTTAAATAAGTTTTATGGTGAAGTTCCGCTTATTACAAGTTCTCATGCTGAACTTTATCCTGCCAAAACTGAAGAGGTTCAAATTCATAGTTTCATAGAATCAGAACTGCTTGCAGCATCTGAAGATCTTCCAGTTATACAGGACCAGTATGCCAGGATTACAAAAGGTGGTGCTTTATCTATACTTTGCGACTTTTATCTTAACACCAAGCAGTGGCAAAAATGCATTAACACCGCAACAAAGATTATAGATCTAAAGGTTTATTCCCTTTATCCTGATTATGAGACACTGTTTGCTCCAACTAATGACATCAATTCCGAATATATTTTTGTTTTTCCTAACTTAAGAATCGCTGAAGGGGGGATGCAGTGGCTTGGCCAGACCTTTCCTCCTAATTATCCTAAATTACCTAATCAGAATAATTTTGCATCACAATGGAGATTGTACGATGCATTTGTAAACTCATTTGATAAAGTTGCAGACAAAAGATTTAAGCTTATCCTGACATCATATACTGATACTAAAAATGTTTTTATTAAATTATTGGGAAAAGATAATGCACGGAGTTTTAAATTTAAAGACGATCTCAGTTTTGGGCCTAACCAGGGAAATGATCAGCCTATTTTTAGGTATGCAGATATATTATTATCAGAAGCCGAGGCACTTAATGAGCTTAACGGGCCTAATCAGATATCTATTGATCTTATAAATCTAATACGTAATCGAGCTGGTTTAGCAAATTTAAACTTGGTTGATTTTACAACAAAAGAGTTGCTCCGCGACCATTTACTAAAAGAAAGAGGCTGGGAGTTTTATTACGAAGGCGTACGTCGCTCAGACCTGATAAGACATGGGAAATTCATTTCGCAGGCCAAAGCAAGGGGAGTTGTTTCTGCCGATGACTATCGGGTACGCTATCCTATTCCGCAAGGAGAAATAGATTCAAATCCAAATATTGTACAAAATCCTGGTTATTAGTAAGGGAATAAACATAAAGTGTAAATCAACAGATAAAATGTTAAAACATTTTATCTGTTGATTGTATTATTTCTTTTCGTCAAAATTTCGGATGTGAAAAACAATTATTTGGAAAACTATTATGTCCTACCCGATCGTTGAAAAACAAATAATTCTCTGATGACAAAAGAAAAACAAATTAAAAGACACATGCAACGGTTAAGGGAGTTGTGTGTCGAAGTTGAAATACAAAAAGTTGCATAACAGAAAGTTGTATATAGGTCGATTTTTTCTGGAGGTTGAAATATCCATATTCAGATATGAAAACCCCATAGATGAATCTGACATCAACACTAAGCACACAGTACTATTGCCATAGAACATGAAAATGAAATTTTAATCTCTTAGCGTTAAAACAACATTTTAAAGAAATTGAATATTAATAAATAGACTATATGAAAGTTAAATTGATTCTGTCTCCCATTTTTCTGGTAATATTTGTGACTGTAATTTGCGCACAAGCCACCATTTCAATTGATTTCAGCAAAAAGGAAGATCCTGTTTCCAGAAGGATCTTTGGATTGTTCACTGAACATATTGGCAATAACGTTTATCAGGGGGCTTGGGCTCAGATTATTGAAAATCCAGCGTTTGTACCAGCAGGATATTGGCCTGTCAGAAACGGCAAAAATTGGATCGAAGAGAAAATAAGGAATGCTGAAGAAATATTCAGTTTGGTTGGATTGGGAAAGGATGCAGCTAATGGATTCGGGGCATTTTGGGCTTCTTCCGGTAATCTGGAAGGGAGATTATTGAAAGAAGGCATCCGCGATATTCAGAAAATTACTTCCGGGGATGGTGGGGGTTCTATTCAAACGGGAATATTTCCACCGCTTCATCGAACCGAAAGCTACAGAATTTCATTGACTGCCCGTTCTGATACCCCTTCCGAGGTAATCATCGAGGTACTAAATGTTAAAAATGAGAAATTTGGTGAGGTTGCCTTACAATTGGATACATGCTGGAGAACCATCGAAAAATCTTTATCCATTCAAAACAAACAGCATCATAAAGGAGACCCATATGTGTTGCGAGTAGTTTTTAAACCGCATGTTAATGTGGAACTATCCCGTTTACTTCTTTTTCCTGGCGACCATGCAGAAGGCTGGGATCCAGAAGTAGTTGGATTTATCAAAAATATGAATTTACCTCTGCTTCGCTTTCCAGGCGGAAATTTTGTAAGTGGTTACAATTGGAGAGATGGTGTAGGACCAATTGAGCAACGGCCTGTGCTTCCGAATCCTGCATGGCCAATTATGGAATGGAACCACGTTGGAACCGATGAATGGATAAGGTTTTGCAAACTAATAGATTGTGAACCAATGATTTGCGTAAATGCCGGGAATGGCATGCCGCAGGATGCCGGAGATTGGGTGCGTTACTGTAACGATCAGGCTACAACAGAAATGGGCAGCCTAAGAGCAAAAAATGGCTCACCCGAACCTTATAACGTGAAAGTTTGGGAAGTAGGTAATGAATTGTGTGGTCCCTGGCAAATTGGGTTTACCGATGGAGAAGGATATGCCAGGCGGTATGCGGAATTTGCCCAGGAACTTTTAAAAGCTGATCCAGGAATAAAATTAATAGCTAATGGTCAGATCCGTGTACTTGAAAAATCACAACCGATTGATCGTGGAAATAATTTTGACTGGAACCGTAAATTAATGCATATCAATGGTAATTTGGTACAATCGATATCTGTACATTCTTTGGTTGGAAAGGGAGGGATAACGGATGATAATGCTGAACCTGAGGAGTTTTTGAGAGATTTAGTTGCTTTTGCTGAAAATTATCCCAATTTCCTCAATGAACTGATTGTAAAACCAATGAAGGAAGTTGGTGTAAAACCCAACATTGCTATTACTGAATTAATGGATTGGACAACGTCGGACAAAGTCGGAAATGTGACCAGCATCAGCGGGGCTTTATGGTATTCCGCAATCATAAATGTTTGTATAAAAAGTGATGGATTAATTGATTTGGTTACCCGATCCGCACTGATCAATCATGGTGGTGGCCTAAGCAAAGACCGCGGTATAGTATATACACAGCCCGTCTATTGGGCCCATTACATGTACTCTGCCCAGCAAGGAACTATTCCTATAAGTGTTACAATTGATTCACCAACATTTAACAGTACGGGTAAATATGTTATAAAACGTGATAACATTCAGGCAATTGATGCTGCAGCACTGATTGATACAGAAGGGAAATCAGCATCAGTTTTTGTTTGCAACAGGGATACGGAATTGGGGATAGAGGTATCGATTCAACTGAAAGGATTCGATGCTTCTGAAAATGCTGAAGTAATGATGATCAATTGCGATGACCTTGCATTAAGGAATTCATGGGAAAAACCGGAACAGATCATGCCTTCTTTTAAAACTGTAAAAATAAGCCAGGGAAAAATAGTGCATAAGTTGCCACCCTTGTCTCTTGCCAGGTTTGTTATAAAAAAAAATAATTAGACCTTGCTTTAATTATTTGGTTGGGAATGTAATTGAATATTCAGATAAGGATTTACAAAACAGATTAATTCTACCTAAACAGATTATAAAAAGCATTTAAATCATTGTAAATCATTATTATGAGAATTGCATATAAATTTTTATCAATTTAGGTTTCACGAATAAGACCAAGAGCAGTGATGAAAAACTATGTCCAATCCGATCTTTGAAAAACAAATATTCAGAACGAAACTATCAGTTTTAAAAAAACAATTCAATAATTTACTTATGAAAAATCTATTATGTTGCACTTTATGTTTTATTTTTTTTATTGGGTTTTCTGGCTGCAGCCAACCTGAGAAGCTCGTATTGACCTTTGAAAACAGTAAAAAGGTATCTCCGATAATATACGGATGGCATTACGAAGAAATTGGCATGATTGGTGAAGGTGGCCTATATGCTGAAATGGTCAGGAACAGAGGATTGGAAGAAGCTAATCCACCGGGGGGATTGGAAATAAAGGACGGTAAATACGCCAATGTCCCAAACCCGGATAATCCTGCTAAAAAGGTCTATTATATTGACCCTCTGATTGGATGGGATAAATTACCCGGAGATAATCCGGAAATTCAGTTAAGTCGTACTGAAAAAAATCCTCTAAACAAACAAAATCCACACTCCCTTCTTGTCCTAGTAAAATCAGTGAACAATAACTATTCTCCATCGGGTTTAATCAATGCGGGATTCTTTGGAATGTATTTTAAAGAAAGAACGCAATATCGTTTATCATTTTACGCCCGTGCTGATGATTTTCCTGGGAGCATTCGGATAATGCTGACAGACAGCACAGGACAGGAAGTATCAGCTCCGTTTGAACTAACAAATATAAGTCCCGTTTGGAAAAAATATTCAGCGACATTCACTGCAACCAAGACTATTGATAATGGAAGTCTGTTTTTTAAACCGGGAGCTGTGGGTTCGTTTCAACTTGATATAGTTTCCCTTTTCCCGTCCGACACATGGGACAAAGGGAGATCCGTTTTCAGGGCAGACATTATGAAAAACCTTCTTGACTATGCCCCGGAATTCATCCGGTTCCCGGGCGGGTGCCTTGTACATGGAGTTAATGTGGAAACCATGTATCATTGGAAAGAAACAATTGGCGATATTGCACAACGTCCTGGAGGCTGGACCAAATGGAGCCCGAATTACCGAACGGACGGACTTGGATACCATGAGTTCTATGAGCTTTGTGAATATCTTGGGGCAGATGCCATGTATGTAATACCTTCCGGACTGGTCTGCACAGGCTGGGTCTTTCGCGAAGGTAATACCGACCATTATCATCATCCAAATATAAATGTCGGGGAGTACATTGGAGATGCCTTGGACGCCATCGAATATGCCATTGGCCCTACTGATTCCAAATGGGGCGGTGAACGGGCAAAAAACGGCCATCCGGAACCATTTCCTCTCAAATACATTGAAATTGGCAACGAGGATTTTGGCCCAATTTATTACCGCAATTATGATGCCTTCTACCGGGCTATCCATGCAAAATACCCTGAACTGAAAATTATCGCCAACAGCATTATCGGGCAAACTCCTGATTTAGACAGAAAGAGAGAAAGAATACCTCAGTTCAAAGATATCCGAACCGTTCAGATTTTTGATGAACACTATTATAAAGATATTCCCTGGATCATAGAGAATTACGATAAATTCGACAAGTATGAGCGACCTGGGCCCGATTTGTTTATCGGGGAATTGGGAATCAACGGGGAACATCCTCTGGATATTTTGGGAGAAGCAATTTTCCACATGAACATGGAACGAAATGCCGACCTGAACCCCATGATGGCTGACCGGCCCCTGATGCGCAATTGGACTTTTGTAAAAGGGAAAGGCAACCCCATGTTGTACCACACCAACTCCATGAGCTTTAAAACTTATAATTATTATATGTCAAAATTGTTCCGCGATAATAAAATAGATACCTGGTATAACTCGTTTTGGCAAAAAGACGGGGCCACCCAGAAAATTTCAGAAGGATATTTATTTTCATCGGCTGGCAGGGACTCTAAATCAGGGGATATCATCCTGAAAGTAGTTAATCTTACTGATCAAAACCGGGAGGTTAAACTGGATTCCGGCAACAGCCAAATCCGGGGAAATGCCACAATAACGGTACTGACTGCACAGAAAGATCAAAGGAACACTCCGGAACACCCCAATGCGGTAGTCCCTTTGGTTTCAGAAAAGAAACAAAAGCTTTCCGGTAATTTTAATTTTGAACCCAGGTCGCTTACCATTATCCGGATTAAAGCAGGAAGTTGAATCCCCGCGAGCGCATTGGCTTCGCCGAGCTCGTAAACTCGGTTCTCCGTTGCTTGCTGCCCTGTGGCTGATGCTGTTAGACCGGTATCGTTTCCGGATATTTCACGGGGGCTGAAAATCAATGAAAACAGTGTTCAAAAAATTTAAACCGTATAGCAGCTGCTATCTGTAAAAAACATGAGATACTTCCACGAGCAGTGTATGATCGATTTCTTGATGAACTGAAAGATTTAATGAGGAAAGGAACCGGCAGAAAAGATGTGCCTGCATCACAGAACTACAATCCTGGAGGGGGAGGGTAAAATTAGGTTTTTAGAAATCTAATAAATATATTTGTCTCAAACAGCGGCATCAAAAAAAAAGTTTTACGAGGTGCCCATAAGATATGAACCGAGCCACGATGCATCGGGGCGAGCTCAATACGACCTATTAATAATAATTTTATAAGGATGAAAAAAATAATGATCTTTGTTTACCTGTTTTTTTGCAGTCTTTCACTTGTTGCACAGGTCAGTAGTTTCAGAGCTCCGGCTTACCCGTTGGTAACCCACGACCCTTATTTCAGCATTTGGTCGTCTGACGAAGTACCAACCCGCTGCGAAACTGCGCACTGGACACAAAAACCTATGCCCATCCGGAGTATGGTTCGCATCGATGGAAAAATATACCGACTGATGGGAAAATCGCCAGGATTTGTTCCTGCAGCTCAATCAACCAGGGCAGAACTAACACCAACACAAACCGTATTTTCATTTTTACAAGATGGAATTGAAATAAAACTCAGCTTTTTATCACCTCTATTGGTGGAAGACCTCGACCTTGTTACCCGTCCGCTCAGCTATGTCAACTGGAATTTCTCATCAAAAGATAAAAAGGCACATTCAGTCGAAATTTATTTCGAAATATCTGGTCTGGCAACTGTGGATACAAAAGCACAACAGGTTAACTGGGAAAAACTCACTTTCAACGAATTGGAAGTCCTTAAAATGGGAAGTACAGAACAGCCGATTCTTCAGAAAAGTGGTGACGACCTGCGTATCGACTGGGGATATTTGTATGTAGCAGCTTCCCGGTCTGAAACAAAATCGTCCTTTGGAGGAAGAAGCGAGAACGCGATTACCGCCTTTACCGAGGGAAAGAGTCTGGTTCAGGACGATTCGGAACAAGGCAAACGCATTTCTGAAATAAACCCCGTACTTGCTTTTATAATTCCGGCAAATATACCGGCTAATGCTCCGGTCGAAAAACATATTTTGATTGCTTACGATGATATTTTATCAGTGGAATATTTCGGTAAAAAGCTTGAGGGATACTGGAAGAAAAAATTCTCAGGAATTGAAGAATTGCTTCAGGTTGCCGAAAAGGAATATTCTGCAATAAGAAGTCGTTGTGCTAACTACGATAAAGATTTACTTGCAAAAGCTGAAGCTTTGGGAGGAAAGGAATACGCAACAATCTGTGCTTTGGCATACCGTCAGTGCATGGCTGCTCACAAAGTAGTAAAAGACGAAAACGGTCAGCCGCTTTGTTTCTCGAAGGAAAATTTCAGCAATGGATCGATGGGGACAGTTGACGTTTTTTACCCTGCCTCACCTTTCTTTTTATACCTTAACCCTGAGCTGATGAAAGCGCAAACCACGCCTATTTTTGATTACGCTGAATCAGGGCGCTGGCCATGGCCTTATGCCCCTCACGATATTGGAAAGTACCCGCTTGGAAATGGACAGAAATACGGAGGCGGAGAAAAAACCGAAGACCGGCAGATGCCTGTGGAAGAATGTGGGAATATGCTTATTCTGACAGCTGCTATTGCAAAAGTTGATGGCAATGCCAATTATGCTGCGAAATACTGGAAAACCATAACCAAATGGGCTGAATACCTGAAGGAAAAAGGTTTCGATCCGGAGAATCAGCTTTGTACCGACGATTTTGCCGGTCACCTGGCTCATAATACCAACTTGTCGGTGAAAGCCATCATGGGCCTTGCTTCCTATGCAATGCTCTGCGAAATGCGTGGACTGAATGGCGAAGCTAAAGCCTATAAAAATCAGGCAGAAGAATTGGCTCAGAAATGGATTCAGGCAGCTGACGACGGTGATCATTTCCGTTTGGCTTTCGATAAACCCGGAACATGGTCGCAAAAGTATAACATGGTTTGGGACGACATTCTCGGTTTTAATATCTTCCCTGAAGAAGTTGAAAATAAGGAGATTACATACTATCTGAAAAATCAGAACCACTATGGTTTGCCTCTTGATAACCGCGACAGCTATACCAAGCTCGACTGGATACTCTGGTCTGCATCCATGGCCAACTCAAACCAACAGTTCCGTGAACTGATCAAACCTGTATATAATTTCCTGAATGAAACACCCGACCGTGTGCCAATGACCGACTGGTACTGGACAAAGAGCGGCGAACTGCGCGGATTCATTGCACGTTCAGTAGTTGGTGGTGTATACATGGAATTGCTGAAAGAAAAAATGAAAAAGCAATGAAAAACATTACCCGATACTCCTTAGGCGCAGTTTCTGTATTTACTTTAAGTTTACAGGTAATTGCTCAAAAGCAACCCAATATCGTTATTTACATTGCCGACGATCAAAGTCGCGCAGATGTGAACGTTTATGGGGCTAAAGTATTACAGACTCCCACCGCCGAAAAGCTTTCCAAAGCAGGGATGACTTTTAATGATGCCTTTATCGCTTCACCGGCGTCCGCTCCGAGCCGGGCAGCCATGTTAACCGGGCTGATGCCGGCACGGAACGGTGCAGAGGCCAACCATACTCATCCGAAATCTGGCACCTTGTTTTTGACCAAAAAATTGCAAGAATCCGGTTACAAGATGCTGTTCTTTGGCAAAGTGGCTCACGACGATATAATGACCGAACAATGTGGTTTCGATTTTTATTCAAAACCACGCGTAAACCTTTACGATAATGTTTCCGAGTATTTCAGGAATAATAATCCTAATCAGCCGGTTTGCCTGTTGGTTGGCGACCGTCGGCCACATGTACCATGGACAACCAAAAACATTTACGACCCAGCAACATTGAAACTTCCCCCCTATTTTATCGACACTAAAGAAACCCGTAAAGACTGGGCACAGTATTATTCCGACATTACCGGCCTCGACGATGAAATGGGGAAAATTTACAAACTGGCACAGGAGAAATTTGGTGATAATTTCATTTTTATCTACACCGCCGATCATGGAGGACAGTGGCCCTTTGCCAAATGGAACCTGTATGATGCAGGCATAAGAGTTCCACTCCTTATCGTTTGGCCCGGACATATCAAACCCAACAGCCAGACAGATGCCATGGTGAGCTGGATCGATATATTCCCTACTCTTCTGGAGGTGACCGGATGTAAAATGCCCGCTGATCTTGATGGAAAATCGTTTAAAAATATATTGGAAGGGAAGACAGGTAAGCACAGGGAATATATTTTCACTACGCACAGCGGCGACGGGATAATGAATGTTTACCCAATTCGCAGTATTCGCAGTAACCGGTATAAATACATTCTTAACCTGAGACCCGATTGTTATCACAGCAATCATTCTGATATTCAAAGAAAACCGAATGCCGGTGATTACTGGAATTCATGGGATGAGGCTGCAAAAACCGATGCCAGGGCTGCCGGAATTGTTCAGAAGTATTACGTACGCCCGGCTGAGGAATTCTACGATATTCAGAATGACCCCTTTGAACAGATTAATCTGATTGGTAGCAAGGCACATCAAAAACAAATTGTAAAAATGCGCCTGTTGCTCAATAACTGGATGATAGAACAGGGCGACACTAAAAAGGTTTTTCAAACCCCTTACCCTATTACCGGGCCCAAACCTCATGAGTTGGGGATTCAATAAACCAAAAAGTGTTATAAACAAATGAAAAGATCCAATAAGCAATATACCATGCGACTGCCAGCTTTCTTTGTTATGATCATTCTGCTCGTTTCGGGCTGTTCAAAGTCACCTGACTTTAAGATGGCTCCAAGTCCAATAGTTACCGATTTTGCGGCTCAGGTCGACCCTGAAAATCCGTTACCTGAATATCCGCGCCCTCAGATGGAAAGAGCCGAATGGCTGAACCTGAACGGATTATGGGATTACACTTTAAAACCCATAGGATTCGAACCAGTGCAGGGTTTAACCAGAGAAAGTAGCTGGACATCGGGTGAAATACCCAACGAATGGACAGGAAAAATACTGGTTCCCTTTGCTATTGATGCTGCTTTATCGGGTGTTGGTCATGTGTTGCGTCCAAACGAAGTGCTCTGGTATCAGCGTTCCTTTAAAGTTCCTTCTGACTGGAAAAGGAAAAATGTGCTTTTGCATTTCGAAGCCAGCGATTGGGAAACCGGTGTTTATGTAAATGGACAACGAATAGGCCAGCATCGCGGTGGATACGACCCTTTTTCTTTTGATGTAACTCCTTATCTGAAAAAAGGTAAAAACCAACTCCAGGTTTGCGCATGGGATGCGACTGAAGGGCAGAGCCAGGCAATAGGAAAACAAATTTTACCAGAAAACAGACTAGGAAACAGGTATCAGCCTACCGGCGGAATCTGGAGAACCGTTTGGCTGGAACCCGTTCCTGAAAATTCAATCAAAAACCTGAAAATTATTCCTGAATACGATAAATCAAGTGTCAGGATAAATGTAACTGCCAATGGTTCCAATGGTACTATAACAGCACAAATCTGGGAAGACGGAAAAATGATCGCAGAAAATTCAGGGAGTGAAGGTTCCGATTTTGAAGTAAGTATGCAGGGATTCAAAGCCTGGTCGCCTGCCAGTCCGTTTTTGTATGATCTGAAAGTTATGATCAAAGATGGAGAAACGGTTCTGGACGAAGTAAAAAGCTATTTCGGAATGCGAAAAATTGAAGTAAAGACTGCTGCCGACGGATTTCAGCGTATTTTTCTGAACAATGAACCTGTTTTTCAGTATGGCCCCCTCGACCAGGGCTATTGGCCCGATGGAGTGTTGACCCCTCCTTCAGAAGATGCCATCAAATACGACCTTGAATACCTGAAAAGCATCGGGTGCAACATGGTTAGGGTACATATTAAAACCCATCCCGACCGCTGGTATTACTGGGCCGATAAACTTGGTCTAATGGTTTGGCAGGATATGATTTGTATGCCTAAATACGGACAGACAGTTGATGAAGCTGCAGCCAGACAATGGCATGCTGAATTTAAGTCAATGGTAGATTGGCTGTATAATCATCCCTCCATCGTAATGTGGGTGGTTTTTAACGAAGGATGGAGTCAACACAATACAGAATTTTACACCAATTGGATTGATCAGTATGATCCGACAAGGTTAATCGACTGTGCAAGCGGCTGGGACGATTATCCGGTTGGCGACGTTATGGATGTTCACGATTATACCTTTTATCCAAGGATCAATGCAGCTGATTATAAGCTAAATGGGGAACGGGCTTTGATAATTGGTGAAGCTGGTGGTGGTAATCTGGCAATACCCGGACATACTTGGTATTCTGATAAAAAGAAACCGGAGCAAAAGGTTCATCAAAATTATACTCCGGTTGATAACTATAGTTTTATGACAGAGGCTGGAAGACATACCTACGGATCTCCCGAAGCTTTTGAAAATGCATATGGAAAGTTCATCGAAACCATTCGTTGCCTCAATGCAGGCGGTGGTTGCAATGCCTTGGTTTATACACAAATTACCGATGTTGAACATGAACTGAACGGTTACCTGACCTACGACCGGAAAGTTTCAAAGATTTCGCCGGAGGTGATGAAAAAAATAAACGAAAGCTTATATTCGGCACCTGAACTGAAACCCATCATTGCCTTCAGTTCCGATTGGAATGATTCTAAAGGTCATAAAGTTAAACTCCCGGCAGGCAAGAAAAATAAATTTATTCAGATAAACAGTCAAATAACTGCGCCTTTTACACTCGGTAAGGAATATATTCTTACTGAGGTGCCTCAAAAAATGGTTGTGGCACTCAGAGGATTAACCGATTGTGAAATAAAAATAAACGGGGAAGTATTCAGGAAAACAAAACTGAGTGCAGGTCGCGGAGAAGAGCCTGCCATTAATTTCTACCCCTTGTACGATGAAGAATACAATCTTCTGAAAAAGGGAATTAACATCATCTCTGTAAGGGCTGAAAAGAAATCAATAGTTGATTTAGTGGATGTAGCGGTATTTACATATTAAGTCTAAAAGAAATGATGAAACGCTTTCAAATCTTGCCAGTGGCATCTATTATTGGTTATCAGTTGATTAACCCGGTGTCGGTTGAGGCACAAAAAGAGAAACCCAACATAGTGCTATTCCTGGCCGACGACATGGGATATTCTGACATTGGGTGTTACGGGGGTGAAATACAGACACCAAACCTCGATAAACTGGCAAAACAAGGTGTTCGATTTACCAGCTTTTATAATTGTGCCAGATGTTGTCCTACAAGAGCATCTCTTTTAACCGGACAATATGCACAACAGGTTGGTTTGGCAAATAACGGAAATACCCTTTACCGTAATGCAGCAACAATAGCGGAGGTTTTAAAAGAAGCCGGATACCACACCGGAATGTCAGGGAAATGGCATCTGTCAAAGACTGCTGTATTACCAAACCCTGAAGACCAGTTATTGTGGCTTTCGCATCGTAACGACAGCAGTGTATTTGCACCACTCGAATCCTATCCCTGTAACCGTGGTTTTGAAGAACATTGGGGCGTTATATGGGGTGTCGTTGACTATTTTGATCCGTTTAGTTTGGTTCATAACGAAACCGCAATAAAAGATGTGCCCAGGGATTTCTATATGACTGATTTCATTACCGATAAGTCAGTAGAGATGATCGGCCAGTTCAGTAAAGATGATAAACCATTCTTTCTCTATATCGCCTACACATCGCCACACTGGCCGTTACATGCCCGTCCTGAAGATATTGAAAAATATAAAGGAAAATACGACGAAGGGTGGGATGTTTTGCGCGAAAAGCGTTACCGAAAAGCAATTGAATTGGGTATTATCGATGAAAAGACTGCTCCTCTTTCCAAAAATGAATCGGGTAAATTGTGGGTCGACTGCACCGAAAAAGAATGGGAAGCCAAACACATGGAAGCCCACGCAGCTATGGTCGACCGTATGGATCAGGGTATCGGTAAGGTCATTGAGAAACTGAAAGCCACCGGCGAATATATGAATACCATAATCTTCTTTTTAGCCGATAATGGAGCATCTCCGGAAAGAGGGTTTAAACCTGGATTTGACCGACCGGGACAGACACGCTCTGGCGAAGAAATTCTTTATCCGCATCAGAAATATGATCGTCCGGGTGCGGAAAAAACCTGGGGCTATTTAGGCGATGCCTGGGCGGGAGCAATAAATTCTCCATTTCGTTATTGGAAGGTACAATCGTTTGAAGGTGGTATTTGTACCCCATTGATTGTCCAATGGCCAAAAGGTTTAAAAGGGAAAGAAAATACCCTGAATCACGGAGTTGGCCATGTGATGGATATTTTGCCGACCTGCCTGGAACTGGCCAATGCCAAATATCCTGAACAGATAAATGGAGAGACAACATTCGGCCCTACCGGCAAAAGTATTTTGCCGATACTGTTTAAAGGTGCCAAATCAACAAACGATACCTTATTTTGGGAACACCAAGGTGGTCGTGCAGCACGGCTTGGCGACTGGAAAATTGTTGCTTTGAAGAACAAAGATTGGGAACTTTTCAACCTGGCTGAAGATCGAACAGAAACAAATAACCTTGCTGCTAAATATCCTGAAAAAGTGGAGCAACTGAATGCATTATGGATGTCATGGTCAAAACGTGTAAACAAATGAATAAACTTATTATCTGTGCAATTTCATCACAGTTCTTATTACATGGGTCTTCCTTAGCTCAGGAAAAACCAAATATTATTGTAATATTGACTGACGACATGGGCTATAGCGATATTGGTTGTTATGGTGGTAAATTAACCCTAACACCCAATATTGATAAACTGGCTCAGGAGGGTATTCAATTTACTCAGTATTACAGTGCTTCTCCCATCAGTTCCCCTTCGCGAACCGGTCTTTTGACCGGCATGTATCCTGCAAAGTGGAACATTACAAGTTATTTGCAGACCCGCAAAGGTAACCGGGAATGTGAACAAGCTGATTACCTCAGCTCAGCAGCGCCATCGATTGCAAGAGCTTTAAAAACTGCCGGATATGCTACAGGTCACTTTGGAAAGTGGCACATGGGTGGAGGTCGCGATGTTGATAATGCTCCAGGAATTAAGGAATATGGATTTGATGAATATTCCAGTACATGGGAAAGTCCTGACCCCGATCCAATAATCACATCATCAAATTGGATATGGGCTGGAACAGACAGTATTAAGCGCTGGGATCGCACCGCTTATTTTGTTGACAGAACCCTGAACTTTATGGAACGTCACAAAGGGCAACCTTGCTTTATAAACCTATGGCCCGATGATGTTCATACACCATGGGTGCCAAACCAGGAGCGTTTTGGACTTTACCCGAATGGGACAGAAGAAGAACTTGACCTTCGTGATGTTCTTAAGGAGTACGACCGTCAGATCGGGCGTCTGATGGAAGGACTGAAAAACATGGGAATAGATAAAAATACCATTATAATATTTACAAGTGATAATGGTCCTTTACCAGCATTTAACGGAAGTCGTTCAGGAGGATACCGTGGCTCAAAACTTTCTCTTTACGAAGGGGGAACCCGGATGCCCTTTATTGTACGATGGCCGGCAAAAATAATAAAGGGGAAGATTGATAATAAATCGGTACTTTCTGCAACAGATCTTATTCCATCCTTTTGTTCAATTGCCGGTGCCATTATGCCTGAAGGATTTTCTTTTGATGGTAAGGATAAAAGCAGTGTTTTGTCAGGAAAATCATCTGATGAAAAGCGCACACTGTTCTGGGAATATGGCAGAAATAACACTTCATTCAGATACCCCGAAGGAATAGATCGGAGTCCAAATCTCGCTATCCGTGAAGGCAAATGGAAGTTATTGATGAATTCAGATGGAACTGATATCCAACTTTATGATCTTGAAAAGGATAACAGGGAAACAACCAATATTATAAAAGAAAACCCGGAGATAGTTGAAAGATTGAAAATAAAATTGATAGCATGGAGAAAATCTTTAACACCCAATATCGACTAATTTGCTACCCGGGGCATCAGCTTTACCAAAGGTTGAAAATAGAATCCAAGTATGTCAAATACATCCTGCGGCACCCTTTTTTACATTATCGCCTGGTTTTAAAGAATCTCATCACTAATTCCCGACATTCTTTCTCCAGAACCCCGGAGTACACTTTCGTTTTTGGATGCAGTAACAAATCTGATATTGATCTGTAGCCCTTCTTTTCATCCTTTGCCCCGTAGACCAATGCAGTTGCCTGACTCCAGCCGATAGCTCCGGCACACATCGCGCAGGGTTCAAGAGTAACATAAATTGTGCAATCTGTAAGGTATTTGCCACCAAGCCAGTTTGTGGCAGCTGTAATAGCCTGCATCTCGGCATGTGCTGTCGGATCCTTTAATGTCTCAGTAAGATTATGAGCCCGTGCAATAATCATATCATTGCAAACCACCACCGCACCAACCGGAACCTCCTGTTTGTCAAATGCTTTTTCTGCTTCAGCCAGGGCCGTTCTCATATAGCTCTCTTCTTTGTTTTGAATCATAATTTTCAGGTTTGACCTCTAAAAGTAGAAAGAATATTGGGATTTACCTTTGTCTCGGCTATCTGATAATTTTCTTATTTTTGCTTAAATATTAAAAGAAAAAAAATGTACAGAACACACACATGCGGCGAGTTGAACATGAGTTTTATCGGGAAAGATGTTATTCTATGCGGTTGGGTACAGAAATCGAGGGATCTTGGCGGAATGACTTTTGTTGATCTTCGTGACCGGTATGGGATAACCCAGCTCCTGTTTAACATGGAAACAAATAATGAACTTTGTGAAAAAGCACGTAAATTAGGACGTGAGTTTGTTGTTCAGGCGAAAGGGAAAGTTAAAGAACGCAGTAATAAAAACCTGAAGATTTTCACTGGTGAGATTGAAATTGATGTTGATGAACTGAATATTCTTAACAGGAGTGAAATTCCTCCTTTTACTATTGAAGAGGAGACCGACGGAGGCGAGGAGTTAAGAATGAAATACCGCTATTTAGACCTCAGAAGAACGTCTGTTAAGAACAATATTATTCTTCGTAACCGTATGTCGCAGGAAGTCCGTAAGTACATGGATTCTGTTGGATTTATTGAGGTTGAAACGCCTGTTCTTATTAAATCAACACCCGAAGGGGCACGCGACTTTGTAGTTCCTTCAAGGATGCAACCGGGTACCTTCTATGCATTGCCACAGTCGCCGCAGACATTAAAACAATTATTGATGGTAGCAGGGTTTGATAAATATTTTCAGATTGTAAAGTGTTTCAGGGATGAAGACTTGCGGGCCGACAGGCAGCCTGAGTTTTCACAAATCGACTGTGAAATGTCGTTTGTTGAAAGAGATGATATCCTGAATACCTTCGAAGGGCTGGCAAAATATCTCTTCAGACAGATTAAAGGTATTGAATTCTCTGAACCGTTTATCAGATTGCCTTATAGTGAAGCCATGGAATTCTATGGTTCAGATAAGCCTGATCTTCGTTTTGGAATGAGGTTCACAGAATTAACGGGAACAGTAAAAGGGCATGATTTTGCAGTATTTGATACTTCAGAATATGTTGGAGGTATTTGTGCGGAAGGCAGTTCAGAATATACCAGAAAACAGCTTGATGAACTGACTGAGTTTGTGAAAAAGCCGCAGGTAGGAGCAAAGGGACTCGTTTATGTAAAGTATAATGCCGATTGCACCTTAAAGTCGTCAGTTGACAGGTATTATTCCAGGGAGGATATGAAGAAATGGGCTGGTATCATGAATGCAAAACCCGGAGACCTGATATTGATTCTGTCTGGGGAAAAGAAGAAAACTTTAACTGCTCTTTCTGAATTACGGCTTGAA
Source organism: Bacteroidia bacterium (assembly GCA_026391555.1). Classification (GTDB taxonomy): domain Bacteria; phylum Bacteroidota; class Bacteroidia; order Bacteroidales; family VadinHA17; genus LD21. Next base: position 80,571 of record JAPLEB010000039.1, read on the forward strand.
ATGGGGAACAGGCTGGGATTAAGGAAGAAAGATAAGTTCATTCCATTATGGGTCGTTGATTTCCCGCTTCTTGAGTGGGATGAAGAGTCGAAGAGATTTTATGCAATGCATCATCCCTTCACTTCTCCAATACCGGAAGATATGCCTTTGATGGAAACAGATCCTGGTAAAGTAAGAGCCAATGCATACGACCTTGTGATTAATGGTGTGGAGATAGGAGGAGGATCGATCAGAATTCATGATGCTGCCGTTCAGAAACTGATGTTCAAAGTTCTTGGCTTCAGCGATGAAGAGGCTAATGAGCAATTTGGATTTTTATTGAATGCCTTTAAATTCGGGGCTCCCCCTCATGGAGGAATTGCCTTCGGATTTGACAGGTGGGTTGCAATGTTCGGAGGGCAGGATTCTATCCGTGATTTTATTGCATTCCCAAAAAATAATTCGGGAAGAGATGTGATGCTTGAAACTCCAGCGCCAATTTCGAACCAGCAACTAAATGAGCTCAGGTTGATAATAAAAACAGGAAAATCAGGTTGATTATTATTTCCTTAAGGTAACCCTGATAAGATTAACTAAATATTACTCCGTTGGCACCGGGCTTCCGGCCCGGGTTAAATGCTTTTGCCTATAAGAGTTGCTGAAGTACACCTTTCAATCAAAATCTTCACATATTCACCCTTTTTAAGGTCCCCTGCCGGAAATACTACAACCTTATTCTGGGAAGTGCGCCCCGATAAATATTCATCAGATCTTTTCGAAAATCCCTCAATAAGAACATCAAAGACTTTTCCAATATCGTTTTTTTTGGATTTTGCTGAAAGCTTATTTTGAAGCGCGATCATTTCACTTAGCCTTTCTGATTTTATATCTTCAGGAACATCATCTAAATATTTTCTTGCCGCCTTTGTACCAGGTCTTTCACTATACTTAAACATATAAGCAAAATCAAAACCAGTCAATTCCATTAGTGAGAGGGATTCTTCATGATCCTCTCTTGTTTCGGTGCAAAATCCTGTTATCATATCGGTCGACAGGGCACATTCAGGAATTATGATACGTATTGCATTAACTCGATCCATATACCATTCCCTTGAATATTCACGGTTCATAAGCTTAAGAATGTGGCTGCTTCCGCTCTGAGCCGGCAAATGGATGTGATTACATATATTTTCATGCCTGGCAATTGTATGCAGAAGGTCATCTGAAATATCTTTTGGATGAGAAGTCGAAAACCTTACCCGCAGCATGGGATTCACCATTGCGACTTTTTCCAGAAGTTCAGGAAAACCGATTGACTGGTCGTCATTCTTCCATTTATATGAATCAACATTCTGCCCGAGCAGTGTAACTTCTCTGTAACCCATGTCAACTAGCTCTTTAACCTCTTTCAGAACAGATACTGGATTGCGGCTTCTTTCAGCCCCACGCACGTAAGGGACAACACAGTAAGCACACATGTTATTACAGCCCCTCATTATTGAAACAAAAGATGAGACTCCGTTTTTATCCATTCTTACCGGTGATATATCAGCATAGGTTTCCTCACGGGAGAGTAAAACATTTACAGCTTTATGACCGGCCTCGGCTTCGGCAATCAGAAGAGGTAACTCGCGGTAAGCATCGGGGCCAACTACCAGATCAACCAGATGGTTCGTTTCAAGCAGTTTCTCCTTCAACCTTTCAGCCATACATCCGATTATTCCGATTTTTACATCATTCTTCCTCTTTTTCAGATGGCTTATAGCTTTAAGACGGCCCCAGATACGTTGTTCAGCATTATCACGGATTGAACAGGTATTTATTAATATTAATCCGGCATTATTAATATTCTTAGTCGTTTCATATCCGGCATCTGAAAGGATAGATACAACAACTTCACTGTCAGCAACATTCATCTGACAACCATAAGTTTCTATATATATTTTCTTCATCATCATAGTAACCTCAGATAACAAAATGGTGTTCCGTGTTCCGTGTTCCGTGTTTAGCTGTATCTCAGTCTCTTAGTCTATTAGTCCCCCCTTCTCCCACGCTCCCACTCTACCCTTCATTCATTCTTCCATCAATCCATTCATCACCAATCCCGCACAAATCTATAAAGTATGAACGAGGTATGAAAGAATTATTTAAATTTGCATTCTGTATTATAAATATTTTTAGTATGTCAGGTCATAGTAAATGGTCAACCATTAAGCGGAAGAAAGGTGCAATAGATGCAAAAAGGGGAAAGAAATTTACCAAAATTATCAAGGAGATATTAATTGCTGCAAAAGAGGGAGGCAGCGATCCCGAATCTAATGCACGGCTCAGACTTGCTGTCCAGAACGCGAAAGGTGCTAATATGCCTAAAGACAATATTGAAAGAGCGATCAAGAAAGCTACGGCTGCAGATGCTGAAAGTTTCACCGAGACTTCATTTGAGGGGTATGGACCATGCGGTGTCGCGGTATTTGTAGAGTGTCTTACTGATAACAATAACAGGACAGTGGCTTCTGTAAGGTCAGCTTTCAATAAGCATGGAGGTAACCTTGGAACTAATGGATCACTGAGCTTCCTTTTTGACAGAAAGGGCATTTTTACTATTAAAAATGAAGGATTTTCTCTTGAAGATGTTGAACTTGAAATGATTGATGCCGGTGCAGAAGATTTTGAAATTGACGGTGAAATGATTACTGTTGCATGTGCTAAAGAAGATTTCGGAAGCGTTAACAGGAAGCTTAATGAATTAGGTATTGAATCTGAAGAAGCCGGATTAAAAAGGATTCCCAACGACACTAAAAAGCTTGACCTGGAATCTGCAAGAAAAGTTCTCAGACTTATAGATTCACTTGAAGATGATGATGATATCCAATTTGTATATCATAACCTTGAGATGACTGACGAACTGGCAGCAGAATTGGGATAGAAATTTTCAAAGTAACATAATTCAACCAATTTATTTATTGGTTAATGATTTTATATCCTTCAACCAGGCATCTAAAAGTATAATTTCATGGTGACCTACAAGTCCCAACCCGATCAATTTCTGATAACACTGTATCATATTTACGGAAATATTCTCAATGCCTTCTTTTAATCTTAATTCTTTGAGGCAATTGAATATTAGTGCATTGTTATTGTAACCAGAAATCTCATCGCGAAAATCATTCATTAAATTATGATCATTTCGCTGTTGCATCACCGTGCTTTGATGAAACAAAATTGGCCATCCGCATGTCCAGGCAATACGTTGTGCTACAAAAGAACGCCAAATATCAGTCATTCTGAAACTACAATAAGAAGGTAGATATAAAAGCGTAAAAGCTTCCTTAAACCAGGTTGTGTTCTGGCTGTTAAATGGGCAAAAGGAGTTGTTGCCTAACGCAATATTTTCTGCTTTGTTGAATGTAATGGGCAAAGGCAAAATAAGTCTGTATATCGCATCAACGTCAGGATTTTCGTCTGCTAATCCCTGCTGTATCGGACACTCAACAGGTATTTGCGCTTCAAGATCCGGTAAATTATCATGAATATTTTCAAGAGCAAAACCTCTTGGCCAGACATGAACATCCGTAAAATATTTATATATATTTACCCAACCCTTGTTGCTCAATAAGTGAGCATTTACCAGCTTTGTTCTATTGTTCCAGAAACCGGATAAAGGTAAATTATCATCATCGGTTTCGATAATTATTTCAGCTCCCGATAAAATGGCTATTAAATACCCCAGGTTTTTACGGGCATAGTGTTTCAACGGTAAAATTTTGGCTAATTCAAAATCCAGGTTTTGTTGACGTTCAATTGAATAAAAATTGCACCCTTCCAAAAAAAAATCTGCCGGGCTTTTTGTATCACCCACCACAATAAAAGGCATGTTACGCAGTGAACATTCCCCTGCAAGCTTCTTCAAACCGGGATGATCCTGCTGAGCGATAGAAGTAATGACTAAAAAAGTATGATCCATTTTGATCATTTTATTACAGGGGCTTTAAATTTCAATCGAAGAAAGAAATAATGAAACAACACATCAAATGAATTATAAATTGCTTTTTTAGAAACACTTGGAGAAGGAGCCCTGTAATGAATCGGAATTTCCGCATAACGGGTTTTACGAAGCAGATAGCGTAACTCTGTTTGGTAAAAATGAGCCTTTGATAATAAATTGTATGCTGCAAATTTTTCAACAATGTTGGCATGAAACCCTTGAAAGCCTGATGTCATATCATACATTTTTGTTCCCAGCAACAAATTAGAAAGGATGGTCCCTGTCTTAGACAAAAATGTGCGTTTCCATGTAGAATCACAAATAGATCCTCCATTTATAAAACGACTACCAAATGCACATTCGTTCCCTTCATTTAATACCCTCAAAAACATAGGCAAAGCTTTAGGGTCGTGCGATAATCCGGCATCCATCTCGATAATGAATCCGTGTTTGTTTTTCAAAGCTTCTTTATATCCACTTAAATATGCATCAACTACGTTTTTATTTTCCGGAGACCAAACCGTAATAAATCGATTATCGTTTGCAGAAAGATTGTTGCATAATTCCAGTGTATTATCTTTTGACACCTTATCGACAACAAAATATACTCGCCCACATTCAAGTTTATCTAAAACATTTGTCAGGGAAGAAACAAATGGATGAAAATCTTCCGATTCATTTGCCATTGGAATTACTACTGCAAAATCAAATTTCATTATGAATATTATTTAAAGCGCCTGTGATTATAACTTTTTTCAATGCTGCTATTTTAGACAAATGTATTATTTTCAACTGAACACAGCGGCAAATATTGTACATTAAGAAGTAAGACGTGAAGTAAAAGTTTTATAAACCATAATCCCCCAGGTAATTGTGAATATTATTATGCCCAGATTAAGCTTTGCGAGTATAAAATTCGATATTACCCACGGACAAAGAATATCGATTGGTAAAATTCCCAGCAACACAAAATTTATCCATAATAGCACTTTATCTGTCCGGGTGGGTATGGAGCACAAATACCAGATTGCATAGCCAACCACAGCAATAACGTATGTATGCCTTTCAGAGCCTACACTAAAGAGAATGGCCCAACTCATGATAATGCCAAGAAACTGAGCCCGGTGTAATAACGATTCTTTAAACAACGTCAGTTTTAAAAAGGTGAATGCAAGGATCACGAAAAACACTCCTAACGAAATTAACCCCACAAAGGGTTCTATGGAATTATATAATAGACAAACCGGACGGTAAATGCTAAAACGGAGCAAAGCTTCTGAATGGTCCATAACTTTCACAATCCACGATTGATAATACACTACCAGTTCATTTACAGGAATATGAACCAGAGGAAAAAGGAAAAACACAATTCCTATAAGTACAGCATACAGCGCATTCTTCCAAAATCCCGGATAAAACAATAACATCGCTATCTGAAAAATTCCAAATACTTTCGTAAAGCCTGATAAGAAAATAAGTAATACGGCCCAAAACCCCTGTTTCTTCTCAAGCAGGGTAAATGAAAACAGGAACATGGCAGCGACTACAGGATTAAACTGAATTGATAAAAGGGTGGCAAAAAGTAATAAAGCTGTGAAGAAAAAAATGAATTTTTTCTTCACAAAACTAAATTGAGCAGGCAGGGTAAAAACAGAAAAGTAAAATAGTGTATATGTAAAAATATTCCAACAGAATACGCCAAGCCATCCTGGTAAATGTGCAAATGGAGTAAATAAGATCGAGAATAGCGGACCGTAAAGAAAGTTATCGAGAGGTTTTCCCAGGACTGACAAGTGTTTCCAGTCAGAATATGGATTAATACCTGTCCAAAAATCAATCGATCCGTAAGAAAAAATCTGAAAATTGTTATAAGACAACCGGATCACCTCTTTAAAGGTAATTAAAAAGGCGAAGAAAAGGCCAATAAGATAGACCCTTCTTTTGGTTTTGGTCAATTTACTTATTCTCGTCAAAAATTTAGTTATCATTAAATTAGTCATTACTAACCTTTATTCATAAATATTATTAATCCATAGGTTCCCTTTGTGAAAAAAAATAACCACAAAGGAGCTCAAAGTATTACACAAAGGTTCACAAAATTTATGAAAAGGAAAAGTTTGGAGAATAAATACAAAAACCGGGGAATCCATTTTTAAATCTGTCTGCGAATTGTTATTTTTGCAGCATGATCAGGAAACTTATTTTGTTTTTAATCACCCTGGGCTTTTCAACCGCACCTGGCTCAGCTCAGTCTATTTTAAAAACAGCAGATCTTTTCCGAAGGTCGGATAACAATTCCTTTGCCGGCCGGCTTAACATCATCCAGGATCAGGCAATAGACACCCTGATTAGCAGGTATATATTAGTCAATAAAAAATTAAAAGAGGAAAATGGTTATTATGGCATGGAAGGTTTCAGAATACAGATATACGCCAGTTCAAACAGAAATGCCCGGGAGGAATCAAATAAAGCAATGGCTGAATTTTTAAGTAAGTTTCCTGATATAATTTCATATCCATTATATGCCGAACCCGGATATTTTAAAATCAGGGCAGGCGACTTCAGAACAAAAACCGAAGCAACAAAGTTATTTTTAATTGTCAGCAAGGAGTTTCCCGATGCATACCTCGTTCCGGATATTATAAATTTCCCGGACCTGAATACAAAATAATTATGAGCGACAGGATAAAACATGAATGCGGCATTGCAATGTTAAGATTGCGAAAGCCGATGGAATACTATATTGAAAAGTACGGTACCTGGAGCTTTGGCCTGCAAAAGATGTACCTTATGATGGAAAAGCAGCATAACAGGGGGCAGGATGGAGCCGGACTTGCAGGAATAAAGTTGAATGTTCCTCCTGGCAACAGGTATATTTTCAGACAGAGGTCGAACATAGCTAATCCTATAAAAGAAATTTTCAGTCTTATATATGAAGATATTGATGCATTAACCCGTACTCACCCGGATGATTTTAAAAATCCGGCTTTTATCAGGGAAAATGTTCCTTTTGCCTGCGATATCTATCTTGGGCACTTACGTTACGGCACTTATGGAAATTATAATATTGACTATGTGCACCCCGTAAGCAGAGAGAATAACTGGAGATCAAAGAACCTTGTTATGGCCGGTAATTTCAACCTTACCAATGTCGGAGAAGTTTTCAGCAGCCTGGTTGAGTTGGGTCAGAACCCTGTTGATTTTTCTGATACTGTTACTATTCTTGAAAATGTCGGACACCGTCTTGATGAGGAAAATGAGAGATTGTTCCGCAAATTCAAAGAGGAGGGTTTTTCAAAAAAGGAGATATCCCCGCTTATTGAAAAAAATCTGGATGTTACTTCTATCCTGAAAAAAGCAAGCCGTAACTGGGATGGGGGTTATGCAATGGCCGGTATGGTTGGCCATGGTGATGCATTTGTTATGAGAGATCCTGCCGGTATAAGACCTGCTTATTATTATATTGACGATGAGGTTGTTGTGGTCGCTTCTGAAAGACCTGTTATTCAGACAATATTTAACGTAAGAACCGATAATGTTATGGAGCTTCCCCCTGCGAGCGCTCTTATAATTAAAGCATCTGGCGCGACAACCATTGAAAAGATCAGGGAGGAAACGGAACAAAGAAAATGCTCATTTGAAAGAATATATTTCTCAAGAGGAACGGATAAGGCCATTTACAGAGAAAGAAAGAAACTTGGGGAACTACTGACGGAACCCGTTCTGAAAGCGGTAAACTATGATCTTGACAATACAGTTTTTTCATATATCCCGAATACTGCCGAAAGTGCATTTTATGGTTTGATCAAGGGGGTAGAGGATTATCTCAACCAGGTTAAAATTGATCATATTCTCAGCAGGGGAAAGTACCTTAACAGGGAGGAGCTTGAAAAAATTATTAACCAGCGGCCGAGAGTAGAGAAAATTGCTGTCAAAGATGCAAAGCTCAGGACATTTATTACAGAAGATAAAGGCCGCGATGATCTTGTCGGACACATTTACGATGTTACTTACGGGGTCATAAGGCGCGGCATGGATAATCTTGTTGTTATTGATGACTCGATTGTCAGAGGCACTACATTGAAGAAAAGTATAATCCGGATACTTGATAAACTGGATCCGAAAAAAATAATTATTGTCTCTTCATCACCGCAGTTGAGATACCCCGATTGCTATGGAATTGATATGGCTAAACTTGGTGATTTTATTGCATTCAAAGCGGCAATTGAGCTTTTGAAAGAGACCGGCAGAGAATCGTTGATACAAAAGGTATATGATGAAGCTGTTTCTGAACTCATGAAACCCGTTGAGGAGATAAAAAATGTGGTGAGGGAAATCTATAAGCCTTTTTATCCCGACGAGATATCAAAAAAAATATCCTCGATGCTTAAATCAGTTGAAATAAGATCTGAGGTTGAAATTGTTTATCAGTCAATTGAAGGCCTTCACGAGGCTTGCCCGGGGCACTTGGGCGATTGGTATTTTACCGGCAATTATCCAACCCCGGGGGGCAATAAAGTGGTGAACCAGTCTTTTATTAACTATGTGAAAGGCAGGAATATACGGGCTTATTGATTCTCGTGGGAAAACCATGTTATTTCAAAGTCCTTTTTATATGAAGAGAGATGCCTGTTAATCTTTTCAACATAAATATCCCTCAGGGTAATCATTATCCCGGTCTCCTCAACATCACCGAATTTATGATTTATAAAAGTGCCGAAAGTGCGCATGGTAGGAGACAGGTTCATATAGGCATTGATAAGAGGAGGAATATTCTCATTTAGATTTCTTACCTCTCTTGACAGAATCTTATAATTTTCTTTATATCTCCATCCCCTGAAAATCTTTTTCATGGCTTCCTGATGGAAATCAATTTTGGCAGGGTCAATAGGAGTAACAAGATGGTCGGGATCTTTGAAATGCCTCTTCAGAAAATAAAGGATCATATCTCTGGCTTTCTGATTGAAATGAGGGTACATAGTCACTTTCCCGAACAGGTATTTAAGGTGATGATTATCAATTATTATAGCGCCGAGCCCATCCCAGAGATTATCAAGCGCGAACAGACTTTTCCTGCCCATAGAACGTGATTGATAATCGGGATGAACAAATGACCGTCCAAGCTCCATCAGATGAGGATAATACTTTGTCAGAAATTTTTCAGAAAAATTAAAATAGGCTGATGAAGCAAGTTTGGAAATATCACAGTTTGTGCAACCTTTTACGGGAAAATAGAAACGATAGCCACCAATTATTTCCTTGTTTTCAGGATCCCAGACTATTAACTGCTTCTGAGGATCAGCCTTAGCAGTGTCAAAATCATCAATATCGATCTCTTTTCCTGTTCCACCTCCGGCATGACGAAAAGTTAGCTCCCTTACCCGTCCAACTTCGTGCATAAGGGCAGGAGAGTTATTATTATCAAAAACATAAACCTCATTGTTGCCATTGTTGGTCCTGCGAAGAAGCTTCTCGCTGGTTAATTCGGCAATAATCTGATCCTTTGGTAATTGGTCAACTACAGGTTTCATTGAATATTAGTAAATGGTAGTAATATATCCGAATAACATTTTCAAAAAATCAATTGCAATTTAATCTTTTTTTTAATTTTACAATTACCCGGCAATAATTGATTCGAGTTCATAAGATTTTGATTTAACCCAATCGGCCCATTCCAGTGCAGATCGTGTTTTATTAAAAGTTTCCCAGGGTATTGCTTTACCGAAAACCAGTCGTATCTCTTTATCCTTTTGTTTGAACATCTCATCAGCCAGATATAGCATCTCTATATTAGCTTGTATTCCTAACCCTTTTCTGATATTGGAAAGATTATAGAAGAAATTTGAATTTCTGCCTGAAAAATAGGCAGGCACAATATCTCTTTTGTGCTGTACTGCTTTGGTAATAAAACTTTTATGCCACTGAATATCCTTGATTATATTCCCTTTTTTCCTCGAGCATAATCCTGCAGGAAAGTACAATATCTGACTATCTGAAGAGTATGCTTCTTCAATACTTCTGGCTGCATCTCTTCCCTGTGATCCATGCTTGTTTATGGGAAGAAAAATGCCTGACAGGTTTTCAATATTTGTAAGTATATCGTTTACAGGAAATTGTATTTCGGGGAAATGTTTTGATAACTCATCGATAAATACCACACCATCAAGACCGCCCAGAGGATGATTTGAGACAAAGATGAATCGCCCCGTTTTCGGTATATTTTCACTTCCTGTAACATCGTATTTAATTCCTAAATGACTCAGAAAAGCCCCAATCATCTGAGCGTCTTTAAGATGAGCATATTTTCTCAGAAAAACATTGATATCATCCTGATGTACAATCTTTTTCAGATAGTTTAAAATGAATCCGGGAACAATCTTTTTTAATGCCTGATTTTTCGAGTACAGGACTTTTTCGACATCAATTAACTGATTTTCATTATTTGCCGGGGCACTATCCATCTCAACAATCTTTTAGAAAAATGCAGGTTCAAATTTATCAAAAATTTTGACCTGAAGAGAAATTGTGACAATTCACCTCATCCCCCGGCCCCCTCTAAACTGCATGAACTCACCCCCCCGGCCCCCCTCTCTGCTCCGCAAAGAGCGGGGAGAAAGAAACTGAATATCAATGATTTTCCCCCTCTTTACAAAGTAGAGAGGGGGATAAAAGAGGGTGAGTTCATGGTGATTCTGAAAGTAGAGAGGGGGAAAGGAATTGTATGAGTTCAGATTACACGCCAGAAAGTTATTAACAAAAATAGAAAAAAAGTGGAGCAAGGTGGGGTAAAGTGGATATATTTTATTTATTTTAGCCTTTTAATAATAAAAAGCGAGGGTGGCCACATTTATAGGTGATTACACGTGCAAGGTGGATGTCAAGGGAAGGATAATACTCCCAATGACATTCAAAAAACAGATGCCTGCTGATGCACAGGATCATTTTGTGGTACGGAAAGATATTTTCGAAAATTGTCTTGTGCTCTATTCCATTGAAGACTGGAACAGGCAATTAGACAAGATCAGGAAAAGGATCAACCCCTATAACCGTGAGCATAATATGTTCCTGCGAAATTTCTTTAAAGGAACAGCTGAACTCTCGCTTGATAACAATAACCGTATGCTGGTTCCGAAGAGATTACTCGATCTTATCGGAGCTGAAAGGGATGTTGTTCTTGCAGGTCAGGATGGACGGATTGAGATATGGGCAGCAGATATCTATGAAAGAATTGATATGCCAGCCGAAGATTTTGCCAACCTGGCTGAAAAACTAATGGGTGGAAGTATAAATATGCCTGAAATATAATGGTTTACCATATTCCCGCACTGCTCAATGAGAGTATTGATGGGCTGAATATCCGGCCTGACGGGATTTATGTCGATGTTACATTCGGGGGAGGAGGACACTCAATGGAAATTCTGAAACGGCTTAAAACAGGAAAACTTATTGCTTTTGATCAGGATGAGGATGCCAGAATGAACGTCCCGGCCGATAAGAAATTTCTCTTCCTTGACCAGAATTTCCGGTTTCTCAAGAACAACCTAAAGTTCAACGACATCAGGTCAATAGATGGTCTAATTGCCGATCTGGGAGTCTCTTTCCACCAGTTTGATGAACCTGAGAGAGGATTTACTTTCAGGCAAAATGCGCCGCTTGATATGAGGATGAATAAAACAAATACTGTAACTGCTGCCCATCTTCTTAAAACACTGGATGAGGCATCGCTTGCAGACATCTTTTACAACTTCGGAGAGCTTACAAACTCAAGAAGGATAGCCAAAGAAATTGTTGCAGCAAGGAAGGTAAAGCCTCTGACATCTGTCAACGATATAATCGATGCTATAGGAAAACTGGCACCTTACAGACAGGAACATAAATTCTACGCGAAGGTATTTCAGGCTTTACGAATAGCTGTTAATCATGAAATAGATTATCTGAAAGAGATGCTCATGCAGGCTCTGTCTGTTCTAAGTTCAGGCGGAAGACTTGTGGTTATTACTTACCATTCGCTCGAAGACAGGGTGGTGAAAAACTTTATGAAGACAGGTAATTTTGAAGGGGAAGAAATTAAAGATTTCTACGGAAATATTCAGACGCCGTTAAGGATTATAAACAAGAAGGGAACAGCGCCCGGTGATGAGGAAATAGCAAATAACAACAGGGCAAGAAGTGCAAGACTGAGGATAGCCGAAAAGATCTGATAAATGGCAGACAATAAGGAAAATATTAAAAAACAGGCAAAGGCCGGAAGTTTCATAAAGGAACTCCTTAGCGGAAGCATGGTTTCTGAAAAGATCATACTTAAGAATCTTGGGTACGTTTCGCTTGTAACCCTGCTGGCAGCAATTTATATCGGGAACAGGTTTCATGCTGAAAAAATAACAAGGGAAACAACGAAGCTCCAGAGGGAGGTAAAAGATCTGAGAGCTGAGTCACTTTCCACATCAGCCGATTTGATGTATGTAAGCAAGCAATCTGAAGTATTCAGATTGGTAAGGGGGAAAGGACTTAATCTCGAAGAACTGAAAACTCCCCCATACAAACTGTTGGTTAATAAAAAGTGAAAACGATGGCAGTAAGGGATGAAATAGTATGGCGTAGCGGCATTGTATATTTTGCAATAGCCCTGTTGGCTGCAGCCCTGCTTGTACGCATCCTGATTCTGCAATATTTTCAGCGTGGCAAATGGTCGGATATGAGTGAAAAATTTGTTTACAAAACTGCTGAAATACCCGCGAACAGGGGAGATATACTGACTAATGACGGACGTCTGCTCGCGAGTTCGGTACCATACTATACCATCTATATGGATACCAGGAGCAGCGGAATGTCAGGAACAACATGGTCAAATGGAATAAACGGATTATCAACAGGATTGTCGCACTTGTTAGGTGAAAGGTCCGCGGAAGGATGGAAAGCTGTCATTACTGAAGCCAGAAGGAAGGGTGATCGGTATTTTCTTATTGAAAGGAAAGTTGATTATGAGACTCTTAAACAACTTAAAGAGCTACCTGTATTCAGAGAAGGACAGTACAAAGGAGGTATGGTAGCCCAGGCTGAGAGCAGGAGAATTCTGCCAAATAGTGATCTGGCTGCCCGTACCATCGGCTACCTTAATCTTGGAAGCGAAGGTAATGAGGTTGGAGTAGAAGGGGCCTTTGATAAAGATCTGGCAGGTAAAAACGGGGTGGCAGTCAAGCAACGGCTTACAGGTGGCGACTGGATAACGGTTGAAGGCGCTAACAGTGTTGAATCGAGAGACGGAAATGATGTTGTTACAACACTGGATATTGATCTGCAGGATGTTGCAACAACTGCACTGATGAATCAACTCAGAAAACATGATGCTAATCATGGTTGTGCTGTCCTTATGGAGGTGGCAACTGGCGATGTCGAAGCCATAGCCAACCTTGAACTCGGAAGTGATGGCAACTATCACGAAACATATAATTATGCAATAGGCGAGAGTACCGAACCCGGATCGACCTTCAAACTTCCGTCTCTCATGGCCGCTATTGAAGATGGGGTAATTGATACCGGAGATATCGTCGATACAGGTACAGGAACCGTTAAATTTTATAACAAGATCATCAGGGATACAAAGGAGGAGGGGTATGGCAGGTTAACAGTAAAACAGGTCTTTGAAAAATCATCAAATGTAGGCACCTCTAAGCTTATTTATGAGCATTATAAGAACAACCCGAAAGAATTTGTGAACCGGCTCTATGCAATGAAGCTGAATCAAAAGCTCGATCTTCAGATAAAAGGAGAAGGAGAACCTTTGATAAGGTACCCGGGCGATAAATTATGGTCGGGACTTTCACTCCCGATGATGTCGCATGGTTATGAAGTACAGATGACCCCGTTGCAGATACTTACTTTCTATAATGCCGTGGCAAATGATGGAAGGATGATGCGTCCAAGATTTGTGACCGCCATCCTGCGCAACGGTTCCGTCATCAGGAGTTTCGAACCGGATGTCATTATTAACTCGATAGCCTCCCGCTCCACAATAAGAAAAGCAAAGGAGATGATGGAAGGGGTCGTTGAAAACGGGACCGCAACTAACCTTAGAAATGCCAATTATAAAATCGCCGGAAAAACAGGTACCGCACAGATAGCCAAAGATAAATATGGTTACAGGCAGGGTGTAAGGATATCTTACCAGGCCTCATTTGTAGGATATTTTCCAGCAGAAAACCCCCTATACTCCTGTATCGTCGTAGTTAATGCTCCTTCGAACGGTGTTTATTATGGGAACCTGGTTGCCGGTGCTGTGTTTAAAGAGATTTCTGATAAAGTATATGCAACCAGATTCTTCAGGAATTATGAGCCTGAAAAGAAGGAAGATATTAAGTTGAATGCTCCCGAGGCCGGTAATGGTTACAGAGCCGATATCAATGAAGTACTCAGAAACCTGAAAGTGCGATACAGAAGAACCTCTGATGATGAATGGGTAGCAACCCGTGAAAGCGGTGATACTATAAGATTGGCGGGAGTGAAGATGCAGAATGGCCTCGTACCGGATGTCAGAGGTATGAGCCTTCGGGATGCAATTTTCCTTCTTGAAAACTCGGGACTCAGAGTAAAATACAGCGGCAAAGGAAGAGTGTTACGGCAATCACCGGAACATGGTGCGCGATACTATGATGGCACAGTGGTTTCACTTGAGATGAATATGTAAAATGATGCAGATTGAAGAAATATTAAAAGGGATTGATATTATTTCTCTGACCGGAGAAAAAAGCACAATAATTTCAAATATTGAATTTGATTCCCGTAAGGTGACATCCGGATCACTATTTGTTGCGGTGAAGGGATACAAAACCGATGGTCATGATTTTATTAATGCAGCCATTACATCAGGAGCTTCTGCGGTTATCTGCGAAATTCTTCCTGAGAAGCCGGATAAAAATATCTGCTGGATTAAAACAGATGATTCTGCAAGAGCACTCGGTTTCGCAGCTTCAAACTTTTTCGGAAACCCTTCATCTTCACTTAAACTCGTGGGTGTTACTGGTACAAATGGCAAAACAACCATTGCTACTCTGCTTTACAGGATGTTTGTGCGATTGGGCTATAAATGCGGGCTATTTTCAACTGTTTGCAATTACATAAATGGGAAAGAGCTTCCTGCAACACATACAACTCCCGACCCCGTTCAGCTCAACAGTCTGTTATCAGATATGGTCATAGACGGGTGCGACTATGCATTTATGGAAGTAAGTTCTCATTCGGCTGCTCAACAGAGAATTGCCGGATTGAAATTCGACGGGGGCATCTTTACAAACCTCACTCACGATCACCTCGATTATCACAAAACCTTTGATAATTACCTGGAAGCAAAGAAGCGTTTTTTCGACTCCTTGCCGCTTGGTTCATTCGCACTTGTGAACATCGATGACAGGAACGGCAGAGTTATGCTACAGAATTGCAAAGCTCGTCAATTCACTTTTTCGGTGAGAGCTATGGCCGATTTCCGATGTGGAATTATAGAACAAAGTTTCGAAGGAATGAGTCTGAGAATTCAGGGAGAAGAGGTCTGGACAAGATTTATAGGTGATTTTAATGCATCCAACCTGCTTGCAGTTTATGCTGCATCAGAGCTTCTTGGGGCAACAAAAAAAGAGATATTAACCATTCTAAGCGATCTGCATCCTGTGTCAGGCAGACTGGAAATAGTTAAATCTGAAAGTGGTATATCAGGTATTGTTGATTATGCACATACCCCAGATGCACTATTGAATGTTATAGATACAATTAATAAGATAAGAGAGGGTGATGTACAGCTTATTACCGTTGTTGGCGCCGGTGGTGACAGGGACCGGACAAAACGCCCAATGATGGCTGCAATATCTGCAGAGGGAAGTACCAAAATCATCCTCACCTCCGATAATCCCAGAAGTGAAGATCCTGAAAAGATACTTGATGAAATGGAAGCCGGAATAACTCCGGAACATAAAAGAAAAACCCTTAGGATATCCGACAGGCGTGAAGCGATAAAAACTGCAGTCATGCTGGCAATCCGTGGCGATGTAATACTGGTTGCAGGGAAAGGGCACGAGACTTACCAGGAAATAATGGGAGTGAAACATCACTTCGATGACAGGGAGGAATTGAAAAATGCATTATTACAGAAATAGACACAGAGAAAAATGCTTGTATACTTGTTTAAATATCTCGATACACTTAATATTCCCGGAGCAGGAGTTTTTCAATTTATATCTTTCAGATCGGCAATGGCCGTCATCACTTCTCTGATAATTTCACTTCTTATCGGAAAAAGAATAATACTGTTTCTCCAGAGGAAACAGGTTGGTGAAGTTGTCAGGGACCTTGGCCTTGAAGGGCAATATCAGAAAAAGGGAACTCCTACAATGGGAGGCATTATTATACTTGCTTCGATTATTATTCCAACTCTGTTATTTGCAAAACTGGGAAACATTTATATCATTCTGATACTGATAACAACAATCTGGCTGGGGATTATTGGTTTTCTGGATGATTATATCAAAATTTTTAAAAAAAACAAAGAGGGACTTGCTGGCAGGTTTAAGATACTGGGTCAGATTATTCTTGGAATCATTGTCGGGTTAACTCTGTTTTTCAGCAATGATGTAATTATTGTGGAAAAAGTTCCCTTTTCCGATCTGTCATTAAGGGAGAAAACTGAACTTCTCGATCCGGCAGATTCATATTCATCACAAGTTGAAATTTCTATGGAAAGAAAATCAACCAAAACTACAATACCATTTATCAAGAATAATGAATTTGACTATTCAAGACTAGTGTCATTTATTAATGAAGATCACAGACGACCATTTACATGGCTTGTTTTCGTGATCATCGTGATTTTTATTGTTACATCAGTTTCCAATGGTGCAAACCTGACCGATGGGCTCGATGGACTTACTACTGGAACATCGGCAATAACCGGAACCGCCCTTGGCATACTTGCATATTTATCGAGCAATATTATTTATGCCAAGTATTTGAATATTATGTATATACCAGGCACTGAAGAGCTTGTGATTTTCGCAAGTGCATTTATCGGGGCCACTATTGGCTTCCTTTGGTACAACTCTTACCCGGCGCAGGTTTTTATGGGCGATACCGGAAGCCTGGCGCTTGGAGGCATAATTGCGGTATTTGCAATAATAATAAGAAAAGAGCTTTTGATCCCGATACTTTGCGGGATATTCCTTGTTGAGAACCTGTCAGTTGTATTGCAGGTTGCATGGTTTAAAAGAACAAAAAGAAAGTACGGTGTAGGCAGGAGAATTTTCCTAATGGCTCCTCTTCATCATCATTATCAGAAAAAAGGTTTCCCGGAACCGAAGATCGTAATACGGTTCTGGATTGTGGCGATAATATTGGCTGTTATTAGTATTATAACACTCAAGATCAGATAATAAAATGAAGAAGAAGATAGTAATATTAGGGGCAGGAGAAAGTGGTGCAGGGTCAGCAGTGCTTGCACAAAAACATGGGTTTGACGTGTTCGTATCCGATAAAGGTCCGATAAAAGAAATATACCGGGAAGTTCTTAATAAATATAAGATTAAGTGGGAGGAAGGGAATCACAACGAAAAAGTTATCCTTTCAGCAGATGAGGTAATCAAGAGTCCAGGAATACCTGAAAATGCACCTATAATAAACAAAATCCGTGAAAAGGGTATCCATGTTATATCGGAAATAGAGTTCGCCGGCAGATATGCTAAGGGTATAAAAATTTGTATCACCGGAAGTAATGGTAAAACAACAGTTACAAACCTGATTTACCATATTCTGAAAAAAGCCGGAAAGAATGTCGCGATAACCGGAAATGTAGGAAACAGCTTTGCCATGGCAGTGGCAGAAGGATCATACGATTATTATGTAATTGAACTGAGCAGTTTTCAACTCGACGGGATGTATGAATTCAAGGCTGAAATAGCTGTGCTCATGAATATTACGCCTGATCATCTCGACAGGTATGGGTATAAACTTCAAAATTATGTAGATTCCAAATTCAGGATAACACAAAACCAGAAGAAATCCGATTTTCTGATTTTCTGGGCAGGCGATCCAATCATTAAAACTGAATTATCTAAAAAGAATTACGGAATGGCTCTCCTTCCTTTTTCTGATGAAATTAAGGAAGGTATGTCCGCTTATATCGAAGACAATGAATTGATAATAGATTATCAAAATAAAACTAACATTATGACCATTCATGAATTGGCGCTTAAAGGCCGTCACAACACCTACAATTCAATGGCAGCAGCTATTGCCGGTAAAGTTCTTAATATCCGCAAAGAGGTAATCAGGGAAAGTCTGGCAGATTTTCAGGGAGTTGAACACCGGCTGGAACCGGTTATAACAGTTTGCGGTATCGACTTTATTAACGATTCAAAAGCTACCAATGTCAACTCAACATGGTATGCTCTTGAGTGTATGGAAAACGATATCGTCTGGATTGTTGGTGGAATAGACAAAGGAAATGACTACTCAGAACTTTTCCCGGTAGTCAGGAAGAAGGTCAAAGCAATAGTCTGCCTTGGCAAGGATAACAAGAAAATCGTGGAAGCATTTAAAGATAAGGTTGCAACAATAGTGGAAACAACTTCAATGGAAGAGGCTGTCAGGTCTTCATATTACCTGGCAAAGAAGGGTGAAACGGTACTATTGTCACCCGCATGTGCAAGTTTTGATCTTTTCAGCAATTATGAAGACAGGGGTCGTCAGTTTAAACAAGCAGTAAGAAACCTTTAATCAGCTATTTAAATGCAACAGGGTTGGCTTACAAAGACATTTAAGGGAGACAGGGCTATTTGGGGTCTTGTAGCTCTTTTTATGATCTATTCCCTGTTGGCTGTTTATAGCTCTTCTGTGGGTGTGGCTTATATGAAATATGGCGGCAATACGACATACTTTCTGAGGACCCAGTTTTTTATGCTCGTGTTAAGCCTGATAATAATCGTGGTTGTCCATTATCTGCCATACAGAATATATTTTTCGATGGCAGGGTTGATCCTGATCGGTGCTGTAGGATTGCTGATCCTTACCTTTGCATTCGGGTCAAGGGTTAACGAGGCGACCCGTTGGCTGGTAATACCGGGAACAGGATTCAGACTTCAGACATCTGATGTCGCCAAGGTGGCACTTGTGCTGTATCTTGCCCGGTCATTAGCCAAATATCAGAACGAGCTGAATGATTTCAAGCTTGTCACAAAGTATTTTATTTTGCCGGTGGCTATTGTCTGCGGTCTGATTTTACCTGAAAACCTCTCGACAGCATTAATGATATTCGGTATAAGTATGATAATCATGTTCATAGGAAGGGTACCGTTCAAATTTCTTATGGCTTATGTTGGTATGGGTGTCGTCGGAGTTGTCCTATTTGCCATGGTGCTTACTGTAGTCACAAAAGACAACAGGGTCGAGGTTTGGAAAAACAGGATCGAGCATTTTTTCTCAGGTGCAGTGGATGAGGATGGAGATTATCAGTCGAACCAGGCGAAGATTGCTATTTCAACCGGAGGGTTATTCGGAAAAGCTCCCGGGAAAAGCACCCAGAGGAATATGCTTCCGCAATCGAATTCTGATTTCATCTTTGCAATAATAATCGAGGAATATGGATTGCTGTTCGGGGCTATCCCCCTCATACTTGCTTATATGATATTGCTGTTCAGGGGGATTACAATAATGAAGAAATGTGAAACGGCATTTCCTGCCTTTCTGGTAATGGGTTTAATTGTGATGATTGTTGTACAAGCTATGCTTAATATGCTGGTCGCGGTAGGATTATTCCCGGTTACAGGCCAGACACTTCCAATGGTGAGCTGGGGAAGGACCTCGGTGCTGGTAATGAGTTTTTCAATTGGTGCAATACTGAGTGTAAGCAGGGTGGTTAATGCAAGGATAATAAAAGAAGAACTGCCCGAGGAGGAAATTACTGATGAAGGAGAAAAGATATATGAGCCCGCAAAAACATAAGAAGGTGATTATAAGCGGCGGAGGCACAGGAGGACATATCTTCCCGGCTATATCTGTCGCCAATGCTCTCAGGAGAATTGATCCTGAGATCGATATCCTCTTTGTAGGCGCTGAGGGAAGAATGGAAATGGAGAAAATTCCGGCTGCCGGATACAGGATCATTGGATTACCCGTTACCGGAATACAAAGAAGCCTGACACTGAAAAATGTTAAAGTACTGTTCAAGCTTATTAAAAGCCTTGCACTGGCAAAAAAAGTTTTAAAGGATTTTAAACCTGATGTTGTTGTAGGTGTAGGAGGTTATGCAAGCGGACCGGTACTCAGAAAAGCAGGAAAACTGGGGATACCGACACTTATTCAGGAACAGAACAGCTATGCAGGTGTAACAAATAAACTTCTTGCAAAAAGAGCTTCAGCTATTTGTGTTGCATACGACGGAATGGATAAGTATTTTCCTGCCGAAAAGATTATTAAAACAGGAAACCCGGTACGCCAGAATTTTGATAATCTTAAAAATCTGCAAAGTGAGGCACTCTCATTTTTTAACCTGAAAAAAGACTTCCCTGTGATCCTGATCCTGGGAGGGTCACTCGGTGCCGGGAGTATTAATAAAAGTCTTTCGGGAAACATTAATAAGCTTAGAGACTCGGATTGCCAATGGTTATGGCAGACAGGAAAACATTATTTTGAAAATGTCAAGGCCCTGGTTTCTCTTTCTTTCTGTGAAAATATTTCAGTGCATGGGTTCATTAACAGGATGGACTATGCCTATGCAGCAGCAGATATAATTGTGTCGAGGGCCGGTGCAGGGACCATCTCCGAGTTATGCCTGGTTGGCAAACCTGTAATACTGGTTCCTTCTCCGAATGTTGCCGAAGATCACCAGACCAAAAATGCAATGGCTTTGTCAGAACGAGAGGCTGCAATGTTAATTACTGATAATCAGGCAGTAAGGATACTTGTAGATGAGGCAATTAAGCTAATTTCAGATAAAAATAAAAGAGACCTGCTTTCTGAAAACATACTAAAGATGGCTGACAGGGATGCTGATGTCAGAATAGCAGAAGAGGTACTTAAGCTTGCAGGAAAATGATTGATTTCAAAAATATAGAAGGAATATATTTTGTCGGGATAGGAGGTATCGGCATGAGTGCCCTTGCCTTTTATTTTGAAAAGGGTGGTTATACTATAGCAGGATACGACAGGTCTGAAAGCAGGATAACTCTGTCACTGATTGAATGTGGCTGTACCGTTTCGTATAAAGATGATGTTAATGTTTTACAGGATCTCTTTGGGGATATTAGTAATAAAGAAAAAGTTTTAATTGTTTATACGCCTGCTATCCCCCTTGAGAACAGGATACTTTCGCATTTCAGAAATAATGGGTACAGGCTTTATAAGCGGTCAGAGGTTCTGGGTGAAATATCAGAAAATACAGATACTCTGGCAGTGGCAGGGACCCATGGCAAAACTACTGTTTCCACAATGATTGCTCATTTATTGAAGCAATCGCATATTGACTGCTCTGCATTTCTTGGTGGAATCTCTAAGAATTATGATTCAAATCTTCTGTTAGGCGAAGGCAGATATACTGTTATGGAGGCTGATGAGTTCGATCGTTCCTTCCATCGCCTCAAACCGCTTATGGCAGTAGTAACTTCGCTCGATGCCGACCATCTTGATATCTATGGCGATCAGGGTACGATGGTTAAAGCATATAATGAGTTCTGCAATAAAATCAGACCGGGAGGCACGCTGGTTGTTAACAGCAGAATACGAAAAGAAATTGTTGTTCATGAGGGTATTACCTGCTTTACATACGGGCTTGCTTCCAATGCCGATTTCCGGGCATTCAACATTGAGCTTTGCAAAGATTATTACAGGTTCAATATTAAAACACCCGCGACAATAATTAATGATCTGCATTTTGCATTTCCTGGTATAATAAATATCGAAAATTTTACTGCAGCTATTGCCATCGCCCTTATGTGCGGCGTTACAGAGCAGGAAATCAGAAAAGCCGTCATTCTCTTTCAGGGTGTCAGAAGAAGATTTGATATCAGGATCAATTGGCCGGGTCTTGCTTATGTTGATGATTATGCCCACCATCCGGAGGAGATAAGAGCCTGCATAACATCGTTGAAAGAGTATTTCACCGGAAGAAAAATTACCGGCATCTTTCAACCACACCTCTTTTCGAGAACACGCGACCATGCTGATGGATTTGCCGGTATTCTTGATGAACTGGATGAGGTGATTCTTCTTCCCATATATCCTGCTCGTGAAAAACCCATTCCTGGTGTAACCTCAGAATTGATTTTTAATAAAATGAGCTCCGGGGGAAAGAGACTTTTGAACAAAGAAGATATATTAGGGAAACTGGATGTAAGCAAACTTGATGTCCTGCTCACAATCGGAGCCGGCGATATAGACACACTTGTCAGTCCTATTGAAGAGAAGCTCAGGAAGGAGAGAGCAAGATGAAGATGTTTTTAAAGATATTATTAATTATTCCTGTGTTATACCTTATTATAATACCGGTTTACCTTGCCATATCCACAAATGCAAAACCCTGCGGGGGAATTGAAATTAATATTAAAGATTCTTCTGATTATCATTTTGTTACAAGAAGACAACTGTTAAGTCTTGTATATGGAAATACAAAAAGAATACTTGGTCAGCCTGTAAAGGATGTTTCAGTTTCTAAAATTGAAAGCAGAATAAATGTACTGAGAGAATTAAAAGTGGCTGAAGTATACATGACAATTGATGGAACTGTACATGTTTATGTCGATCAGCGCGATCCGGTTATGAGAGTAATGCCTGATAACGGAGGAGACTATTTTGTTGATGAAGATGGTGTTGTTGTGAGGAAAAGAAATCTGTATACGCCTCGATTGCACATAGTTGGTGGCAACGTGAATATAAGCTCAGCCATGCTTGACGGAATAAGTGTTCTCGATACAAGTATTAAAAACTCAATTCTTAAGGATATTTATCACCTGGTAAATTATATAAATGATGACAATTTCTGGTCAGCACAGATCGATCAGATCTATGTAGACGGTAACGATGAAATTGACCTTATACCTCGTGTCGGCAACCAGCTTGTTCATCTCGGAACTTCTGAAAATTATGAAGGTAAGCTGAGAAACCTTGAGGCATTTTATGATAAGGTGTTACCCGAAGTAGGATGGAACAAATATTCGTTAATAAACCTTGAATTTAAAGATCAGATAGTTTGTAAAAAGAGATAATCAGAATAAATAATATTTAAGTTATGAGCAAAAAAGAACAGTATGTAGCAGCTATCGACATTGGAACCACCAAAATTGTAGCGATTGTCGGTAAGAAGAACGAGAATGGAAAGATTGAGATTCTCGGACTTAGCAAAGCACTTTCCAGAGGTGTAAAGAGAGGCGTTGTTCTTAATATTGAGGAGACAGTTACCGCCATTCAGACTACCGTGGAGGACGTGCAGAAAAGATCAGGCATTCTATTCTCAGAGGTCTTTGTCGGGATTGCCGGTCAGCATATTAAAAGTATGAAAAACCGTGGCTATATTATGCGTGAGGCATATGATGATGAAATCAAGAAAGAGGAGGTATTCAAACTGATTGAGGATATGCATAAAATCCATATCGACATCGGGGAGGAAATAATTCATGTAATCCCTCAGAATTTCATCGTTGATAATGAGACAGGGGTTAAGAGCCCTATCGGCATGTGCGGCAGGCGACTGGAAGCCAACTTTCATATTGTTATAGGTCAGGTTGCTGCCGCAAAGAACATTGAAAAATGTATCCGGAAAGCAAATCTGACAGTGAAGGATATGATCCTGGAGCCACTTGCATCATCAGATGCTGTACTTACCGATGATGAAAAAGAGGCCGGAGTAGTACTGGTGGATATTGGTGGCGGAACAACAGATGTAGCGGTATATTATGATAATATTATCCGTCATACTGCGGTGATTCCGTTTGGCGGAAATGTTGTGACAAAAGATATTAAGGAGGGTTGCGCAATCCTACAGAGACATGCTGAACAGCTTAAAATTCAGTACGGTTCAGCTTTGGGAGACATTGCCCCTGAAGACAAAGTAGTATCAATCCCGGGCATCAGCGGAAGAGAACCGAAAGAAATTTCATTTAAAAGCCTCGCTTATATTATCCAGTCGAGGATGGAAGAGATTATTGACGCTGTGAATTTTGAAATTCAGAATTCCGGTTATGCTGATAAACTTGCTGCCGGTGTCGTAATAACCGGAGGGGGTGCTTTGCTGAAACACCTGCCTCAGTTGATGAAATTCAAAACAGCGATGGATGTAAGAATAGGTCTGCCGAATGAACATCTTGCCGGATCGGCAAAGAATGAAATTAACCAGCCGATGTATGCAACAAGTGTCGGGTTGATAATGCGTGGCTTCGACTATCTGGAGACGTATAAAAAATCATTCAATGCAGGAATTAAGGAAGAGTTTGTCTTGCCAAAAGTTGCAGCTGTTGCACAGCATGATGAAGAAGAGGAAGATGGATTAAAACCTCCTGTTCAGGAAGAGGAAAAAACACCTCTCACCGAAAAGATCAAGATTATGCTGTCAAGAATGTTTGAGGTTGAAGATCAGTCTATAAAATGATCAGAAAAATATGGTTTTACTCTTAAGTATATGCTGTTCATAATAAATTAAATAACTACACTATGTCAGACGATATAATGAACTTTGATCTGCCGGTAGAGAGATCGTCGATTATTAAAGTTCTCGGAATAGGTGGCGGTGGCAATAACGCTGTTAATCACATGTTTGAAAAGGGTATCCAAGATGTAAATTTTGTGGTTTGCAATACTGACCATCAGGCCCTCTCAAAAAGCCAGGTCCCGATAAAGGTTCAAATTGGTGAATCCCTTACTGAAGGCAGGGGTGCCGGGAGTAAACCTGAAGTCGGCAGACAGGCTGCCATTGAGAATATCGATGATGTTATGGATGCATTATCGGGCAATACAAAAATGGTTTTTATAACTACTGGTATGGGAGGAGGTACCGGCACCGGGGCTACACCGGTTATTGCAAAAGCATGCAAGGATGCCGGATTACTTACTATTGCTGTAGTTACTATCCCATTTAAATCGGAAGGGAAAGTACGTATAAGGCAGGCAATAGATGGTATTACTGAACTTAAAGATCATGTTGATTCACTGTTGGTTATAAACAATGAAAAGCTCAGGGAGATATACGGTAATCAGCCTGTTTCGACTGCTTTTGCAAAGGCCGATGATATTCTTACTACTGCCGTAAAAGGTATAGCCGAGATCATTACTGTTACAGGATATATAAATGTTGATTTTGCTGATGTGGAAACAGTAATGAAAAACTCGGGAGTTTCTATAATGGGCATGGGAAAGGCAGCAGGGGAAAACAGGGCGATAAAAGCAATCGAAAATGCACTTGCCTCTCCTCTGTTGAATTCCAATGATGTCACCGGGGCAAACAGTATC